>JAQCBK010000023.1 GCA_027621505.1 Bacteroidota bacterium
AAAATTCGATGGTCTAAGGTTTCAAAATAGTGCGCTGGTGCTGTAAAACCATTCACAGGTTTTTTTGCTTTTATTTTTCCGAACAGTTCATCTTCGAATTGATCGAAATAGCCCTCAGGCACCCTAAATGACGACTTGTTTTGGTTCTTATTCATTGATCCTGCTTTTAATTTTACTTACGGCATGATGGTACGATGCTTTTAGTCCTCCAACGGAGGTTTCCAAAATTTCAGCCATTTTTTCGTATTTCATTTCTTCAAAATATCTCATGTTGAAAACCAGTCGCTGTTTTTCGGGTAGTTTGGCAATGGCCCTTTGTAATTTGAGCTCGATAACATATCCTTCAAAATAAACATCCGACTCCAACTTTTCCGTTTGTTTCTCGATCCATTCTTCATTGGAGACCCCCAATTGTTTTGATTTTTTCCCCAACAAGTTCAGCGCCTCATTGGTTGCGATACGATACATCCAAGTATAGATACCACTGTTCCCCTTGAAGGTGTCGATCTTTTCAAAAACCTTTATAAAGGTATTTTGTAAGGCATCATCCGCATCATCATGATCAATCACAATCTTACGAATGTGCCAGTAAAGTCGCTCCTTGTAATCAGCAAGTAATTTTTTAAAGGCCGTCTCCCTGGTATCGGGGGATTTCAACGCCTCTATGAAATGATTATGCTGTTCCAAGATTATTTTATTATTTGACTGTGATTTGTTAAAAAAGTTTAATGATACCCTAGATCGTTTGCAATTCAACGAGCTTATGGTATGTGGATTTTTTTGCAATGAGTTCTTTGTGGGTTCCAGTTTCAATGATTTTTCCTTGACTCATCACTACGATCAAATCTGCTTTTTGAATGGTCGAAAGTCGGTGGGCGATCACCAGTGAAGTTCTGTTTTTCATCAAGTTTTCCAAAGCCTCCTGAACCAGTTTTTCTGAGGCGGTATCCAATGCTGAAGTGGCCTCGTCCAAAATCAAAATATCTGGATCTTTTAAAATGGCCCTTGCGATGGAAAGTCTTTGTTTTTGTCCACCCGATAATTTGTTTCCTCCCTCTCCAATAAAGGTATCGTATCCTTGGTCTAATTTTTCAATAAATTCACTGGCGTTGGCGATTTCGGCCGCCTTTTTAATGCGGTTAATATCGGCCTTGGGATTGCCCAGTGCGATATTGTTCCTAACACTATCATTGAAAAGGATAGAGTCCTGACTGACCATACCCGTCAGCTGGTACAAAGATTTTTTCTTAACTATATTTATAGGTGTTTCATCCAAGGTCAAACGTCCCTGATCGATGTCATAGAATCTATTGAGCAGATTGGCCACTGTTGTTTTTCCACTCCCCGAGGGCCCGACCAAGGCAACGGTTTTTCCCTTTGGGATCTTCAGAGAAAAATTTTCAAGTACAGGATGTTGATCGTATGAAAAAGTGATGTTTTCAAATCGGATTTCATTTTGCAAAGATTTTAATTCAATGGCATCGGGAGCATCTTCCATATCGTCCTGGGCTTCTAAAATCTCGAGCACACGCTGGGCAGCCGCATCCCCTTTTTTGATATTGTAAAAAGCTTTACTAATTCCCTTTGCTGGGGTCAAAATGTTATAGGCCAAGCCCAGATAGGACAAAAAAACTGCACCGTCAAGGTTCTGATCAATCAATACCATTTTTCCACCATACCACAGTAAGGCACCGATGACCAGGATTCCCAAAAATTCACTCACTGGGGAAGCGAGGTTTTGACGATTCAACAGCTTGTTGGAGAAATCAAAAAAACGTCGGGTAGAATCCGTAAATTTTTCAATAAATATTTTTTGTCCATTGAATGCTTTAATGATTTTTATGCCACTTAAAGTTTCTTCCAATAGGGAGAGGAACTCACCTTGTTCTCTCTGCACGCTATCTGATTTCCGCTTAAGCGATTTACCGATTTGAGAAATCATCCAGCCAGAAAGTGGTATAAAAATCAACACAAAAAGGGTGAGTTTTACACTAAAACTAAACATGATGATCAGTGAAAAAATGATGGTCAAAGGATCCCTGACAATGAGTTCGAGAATTGATAAAAATGAATGTTGAAGTTCCAGCACGTCTGATGAAATTCTCGCCATCAAGTCGCCTTTTTTCTTTTCCGAAAAAAAGTCCAGCGGAAGAGTGGTCGTTTTGTGATACAAGGCATTTCTCAAATCCATCAAAACACCATTTCTAAGAAAAGTGATGAAATACATTGCCAGATAGTTGAAAATATTTTTTAAAAAAAACAGCCCGAGGATGGTAGCTATCACAAAAATCAACGCTTTTCCGCTATCTTGCCCCAAATACACGGTGATTTTATAATTAAAAAATTCCTGTAAAAACAATTTGATCTCTCCAACACCCTGATAGGTAGGTCTTTGCGTGGTTCTTTCGGTGGTGCCAAAAAGAATTTGCATCATGGGAATCATCGCCACATAGGCCAAGGCGCTGAATAAAGCATAGAGGATATTAAAAAATATGTTCAAAAAAGCATAACGCTTGTAGGGCAATCCAAATCGAAGTATTTTAAAAAAATAATTCATTTAAAGTCCTATTCCTTTGATGAGTAAATCGATCTTTTGTTCCAATTCGACTTCCAAGCGGCTCCATTGGTCATCCGCTTCAAGCACACCGTTTACGCTAAAATAAAATTTAATCTTTGGTTCGGTTCCGCTGGGGCGAATCGCAATTCGGGAGTGATCTTCCAAAACATAGATCAGTACATCTGCTTTTGGTAATTCAAGCATTTCAGATCGCCCTTCTCTGGGATAAAAGGTTTTGCTTTTGAGGTAATCTTCACATGCATGAACCTTTATGCCGGCAATTTCTTTTGGTGGCTTGTTTCTGTATCCTTCCATCATTAAATGGATCTTGCGGGCGCCCGCTTTTCCTTTTTCGGTTAACGAAATTAGTCTTTCTTTGTAAGCGCCGAATTTGCGATAACACGCTTCTAAAATTTCATAAAAACTTTGCTGATTATTTTTTGCAAAAGTTGCAATTTCACAGGCCAATAATGTAGCGGTAACGGCGTCCTTATCTCGAATGGCATCCCCCACCAAGTAACCAAAGCTTTCTTCCCCGCCACCGATGAATTCAAGTTCGCTAAATTTTTTTATCAAATCTCCAATCCATTTAAAACCGGTCAAGGTCTCCTTATATTGAACACCGTAGGCCTCAGCCATTTTCCGCACCATGGGAGTTGAGACGATGGTTGTGGCCACGAATTGATTGCCGTTTAGGCGCCCACTTTTTTTCCATTGCTCTAGAAGGAAATAAGTCATTACCACCATGGTTTGATTTCCATTAAGCAGCTTGAATTCGTTATTGTTATCCCTAACTGCAATTCCCAAACGATCACAGTCTGGATCTGTACCGATCAATAGATCGGCACCTATGGACTGCGCCAGTTCCAATGCCATTTTTAATGCTTCAGCTTCTTCGGGATTGGGAGATTTTACAGTAGGAAAATTACCGTTGGGGGTAGATTGAGCTTCTACCAAGTGAACATCAGTATAGCCGGCTTGCTTTAGGACTTGGGGTACGGCCGTTATTGAAGTTCCGTGCAGTGCCGTAAAAACGACCTTTAACTGATCTCGTCCTTCCAATTCAAATCGCCCCAACGATATAGATTGATCAAAGAAGGCTTGGTCAACCTCTTGGTCAATCCATTGGATTAAGTCCTTTTTAGCATCGAATTTAATGTCCGAAAATTGCGTTTGGTTTATTTGCTCAATGATCTCTTTGTCCTGTGGTGGAACAATTTGGCCACCATCTTTCCAATAGACTTTATATCCATTGTACTCTGGAGGATTGTGGGAGGCTGTCAATACAATCCCACAATGGGCTTGTAGGTAGTTTACAGCAAAAGAGAGTTCAGGAGTGGTTCTTAAATCCGAAAAGTAGAAAACGTGAACATCGTTGGCAGAAAACACCTCGGCCACCTTTAAAGCTAAACTTTTACTGTTGTTTCGGCAATCGTAGGCGATAACCACTTTGAGTTGTTCCTCCTCAAAAACCTTTTTCATGTAATCCGCCAAACCCTGGGTGCTTTTTCCCAAAGTGTAGGCATTGATTCTATTGGTTCCAACACCCATGACACCTCGCATACCACCAGTCCCGAAAGCCAAATCTTGGTAAAAAGCGTCTTCCAATTGATCGGGATACTTTTTAAGTTCTTTCAAGGCCAAGATGGATGCTTCATCAAAAGGTGGCTTTGACCAGATCTCAATTTTTTCTTCAATTGCCTTTTTCATAGGTGGTTTGGGTGATATTATATCTCTTAATGTTATTGTTGTGGCGAATCAAAATTTCACCCAAAAAACCTGCAATAAAAGCTTGAGCTCCCAAGATCATTGTGGTCAATGCGATGTAAAATTCAGGTCTTTGGGTGATCAATCTGCTTTGGGTATTGAAGTATAATTTATCAAGACCGAGATATACTGTAAAACCAAAACCTACCAAGAGCATCAAAGTTCCCCAAAATCCAAAAAAGTGCATCGGTCTTTTTCCAAATCCATTGATAAACCAAAGGGTCACCAAATCCAGAAAACCTTTGAGAAAACGGTCGGCACCAAACTTGGTTTTACCGTGCTGCCTCGCTTGATGCTGAACGGTCTTTTCACCGATTTGATCAAAACCTTCATGGGCAGCGATCACTGGAATATAACGGTGCATTTCCCCGTATACTTCAATATTTTTGATCACCTCTTTTTGGTATACTTTTAGTCCACAATTAAAATCGTGAAGTCGAATGCCAGAAACCCTTCTCGCCGCCCAATTGAAAAGTTTGGAAGGTAAGTTTTTTAGAAGAATGGAGTCATAACGTTTTTTTTTCCATCCAGAGATCAGATCCAAATTTTTGGCTTTTAGTTGCGTAATCATGGGCAGAATTTCCTCAGGAGAATCCTGAAGGTCAGCATCCATGGTCACCACATAATCTCCACTTACCGCTTTGAATCCAGCGTGTAATGCTTGGGATTTACCAAAGTTTTTGGAAAACCGAATGCCATGGGTGTTTGGGTATTGGTGGGCCAGTGATTCAATAACATTCCATGAGTCGTCCGTGCTTCCATCGTCTACGAAGAGAATTTCAAAACGGTATTCTTCCTCGTTCAGCGATTTGTAAATCCAATCGTGGAGGGGTGCCAACGATTCACTTTCGTTGAGCAAAGGGATGACAATGGAAATGTCCATAGATATTGCTTTCACCCGCAAAAATAGGAAATTTGTCCTATTCCGGTTGTGATTTTCTTATGATTAGGCCTCCTACAAGGGATACGATGAAACCAAGAAATAGGTTTAGAATCAATATAAATGCGGAGGTAGTTAAGGGACTGGAAAATTCTCTCTGCATATCTATGATCTTATCCACCGAACTGACAGACATTTCTGGATTTTCCATTAACAGGGTTTGTTTTTGAAATGCCAGTGATTTTTCCAGAAAATCAGGATCGATATAATTCATCATGATCAGGGTATAGATGGTGCTGAGAATCCCAGAGATTAGCGCAATTCCTAATCCTGTTTTCAAGGCTTCCGATAATTTGATGAATCCACCATTGAATTTTTTAAATTCTTTGATACCCAGCATGATCAATACGATAATCATGGCCAAATTAATGAACCCTACGGTTGAATTGTTTTGATAGTGCATGTCCAAATAGAAAAGCATCAGCCCAACTACGATATTGAAGGCACCCAGCATCAATCCGTATTTTTTTGCGATAGCAGCAGCGGAATTTTTTTGATCTTTCATAAGTAAGTGTTTTAATATTGGGAAATAATTGTTTTTGGCTTGTTAAAGCTTGTAAATTTATCCAAAAACATTAAATTTGCGCTCTCTAATGTTAAAACAATTATGAAAACCGGTATTCACCCTGAAAATTATAGGCTTGTAGCTTTCAAGGACATGTCCAACGATGACATATTTATTACCAAATCAACAGCGAATACTAAAGAGACCATCGAACACGATGGCGTTGAATATCCTCTGGTGAAATTGGAGATATCCAGAACCTCTCATCCATACTATACTGGGAAATCCAAATTGGTTGATACCGCTGGTAGGATTGACAAATTCAAAAATAAATACGCCAAGTTCAAGAAATAAGGCAATTGTCTTATTCATCCCATCACAAGCCGCTTTTTAGCGGTTTTTTTGTTTTTTTACTTTTTTAAGCAGGAGTACGTTGACTGGGTTGATCGTTAAACCTTGCACTCCTTTTTGTTTAAAACGCACCACTTGGTCATAGAACAGCGGTATCAAGGGCTGGGAACTCATTGCAATTGAATCCATCATCTGATAAACTTTAGCTCGCGCTGCTGCATCGTTGATTTTAAAACTCTTTTCGTAATAGGCATCAAAAAGTGGGTTTTGATGATGGGTATAATTGGGTCCCATTGGACTGAAGTTTTTAGAATAAAACAAAGAAAGGTAGTTTTCGGCATCTGGATAGTCTGCGATCCAATTGGAGCGAAACATTTCCAATTTTCCTTGAGAACGGGCTTGTTTTAGGGTAGCTGGAGGCATCACCTCCACTTTGATCGAAATGCCTATTTTCTGCAATTCCCGCTGAATGTACTCACAGAGGTCAACATAATTGGCATCTGTTGCCAAACGGATTTCAACAGCCAAGTCAGTTTGCTTTTTGAAGCGCTCCACCAATTGCTGGGCGCGTTCTGGCTGATAACTTGTCATTTCCTGCATAGAGTGGCCAGCCAACCCCCGGGGAATAAAACCGCTATTTCCCTCAAAACCGATATTGTTTCGGAGATAAATCATCATTTTCTTCCGATCAAAGCCGATATTTATGGCCTCCCGAATCAACGGGGATTGGATGACGGGTGAGGGGCTGTCCATATAGAAACCGAGATATTCCGTGTTGAGATAAGGTCCTTTTTGGAGGATGATTTTTTCCCTGTATTTTTCTTGGAGTTGCCCATCTTGCGTCAATAGTTCATCCTTATATGAATTGTCTAAAGAATTCAGCAGATCGATTTTCCCTTGCAAAAAAAGCATAAATTCACTCTGTTTGTCAGGCACAAAGCTTATGGCAATGGCCTCCAAATAGGGCAATGCATTACCTGCCTCGTCTTTTTCAAAATAGAGAGGGTTTTTCCTTAAAACCAATTTGACATCTTCCTCCCATTTTTTGAATACAAAAGGACCAGTACCGATTGGATTTTTTCGAAAATCCTCACCCAGTTCCTCTACGATTTCCCGTGGGAGAACAGAGCAATAACGCATGCTCAAGAGACCCAAAAACGCAGGAAAAGGTTTTTTAAGAGTGATGCTGAGCCGCAGGTCCTTAATGGATTCAATTTTTTCTACGTTTTGCATCACCCAACTTCCAGGAGAAGCCAATTGGGGATCGGACAATCGCATTAAGCTGTACTCAAAATCTGAGGCTATGACTTTCCGGGTTTTTTGATCCCCAAAAAGGGCATGTTTATGAAAGTACACATCCTCTCGAAGATCAAATGTATAAACGAGTCCATCCGGGGATATGGACCATGTTTTTGCAAGGTCGGGAACGACCTCCAACTGATCATTCAGTTGCACCAAACCATTGTATAATTGCGCCGTTGGCCATATGTTGGCAAGGTTCAAAGAGAAAGCTGGATCCAATGAGGTGATGTTTGCATATTCATTGTATCTAAAAACCAAATGGGAATGGTCCTCCTTGGCAGGATTACTACAAGCACAAATAAAGACGATAAAAAACAGTTGAATACAACTGACCTTTGAGATGCTAATATGATGATTTTCAGGCAAGGCTAAAGATTGTATATTTGCAGCAAAATACAACTTTTTAGTTCAAAATAATGCTGGGTGTTACTGAGGAAATGACAACAAAACTTTCAAAGCCGAGGGTGGCTTTTCATACCCTTGGCTGTAAGTTAAACTTTTCAGAGACTGCGACCATATCAAGGGATTTTGACCCTGTAAATTATGAGCAGGTGTCCTTTGATTCACCAGCTGAAGTTTATGTGATCAATACCTGTTCTGTTACCGAGAATGCTGATAAAAAATTCAAAGGATTAGTCAGAAAAGTACTCCTTCAAAATCCGAATGCTTTTGTTGCAGCTATTGGATGTTATGCTCAGTTGCAGCCCAAAGCACTGGCTGCAATCGATGGGGTAGATTTGGTTTTGGGAGCCACTGAAAAGTTCAAGCTGATCGATTATCTGGGCGATTTGACCAAAAAAAACTTGGGAGCTATCCACTCCTGCGAAATTTCCGAAGCCAATTTTTATGAAAGTTCCTATTCACTTGATGATCGCACACGTGCTTTTCTCAAGGTTCAAGATGGGTGCGATTACAAATGTACCTATTGTACCATTCCTGCTGCTAGGGGTATTTCTAGGAGTGATTCGTTGGAAAACATCATCGAACAGGCATTAGAAATAACCCAAAGAGGGATCAAAGAAATTGTTTTGACGGGAGTCAATATAGGAGACTATGGTAAAGGGGAATTTGGAAATAAAAAACACCAGCATACTTTTTTAGATCTCATTGCTGCTCTCGACAAAATAGAGGATTTAAAACGAATTAGAATTTCCTCTATTGAACCCAATTTGTTGACTGATAGCATCATTGATTTTGTCTCCCAAAGTAGTACTTTTGTTCCTCATTTTCACCTCCCTTTGCAAAGTGGTAATGATGATATTTTGAAAAAAATGAAAAGAAGGTATTTGAGTGATTTGTTCATTGATCGGGTGAAGCACATTAAAAGTGTGATGCCCAATGCATGTATTGGCGGTGATGTGATCGTTGGCTTCCCAGGGGAGACCGACCAAGCCTTTTTGGACAGCTACAACTTTCTGGCTCAATTGGATATTTCCTACCTTCATGTTTTTTCCTACTCAGAAAGACCCAATACTGAAGCCATACAATTAGAGGGTCCAGTCCCAAAAAATGTAAGGCATAAAAGAAGTAAAATGTTAAGGGGATTATCGGCAAAAAAAAGAAGGGCTTTTTATGAAAATCAAATTGGAAAAAAAGCGAATGTTCTTTTTGAAAACGAAAATAAAAAAGGCTATATCACTGGATACACTGAAAACTACGTAAAAGTACGTACACCGTGGAACCCTTATTTGAGGAATTCACTACAGGAAGTCCAGCTTGAAAAAATAGATCAAGAAGGCTTTGTAAGGGTGGTAAATAAAAAAATTAAAGTTTAATGCCCACGGGAAGTAAGGATTTATATGACTTGTTTCGTCTTACAAATCCAGCAATTTTTGGTGATGTGGGTACTACTCTTAAGTTTTTTTCTGAAATGAACTCTAAAACACTTTTGATGAAACTCTCCTCAAATTCAATATCATCAATATCTCCAGGGATGACAATTTTGGTTAGGAAAATTTTTCTTTCTTGCTCAGCGTATTCAATTCTAGCCAAAGAGCCGTTAATAGAGGTTTCGAATTGTCTTAGGAATTCATTATTTTGTAGTTCAACTGTGTACATTAGATTGTTACTAAATTTGGTTAACTGTATAGATAACAAAAAATCGGTTTGTTAGTTGAAGAGGGGGAGGCAAAATTAAGGTTTTTTTAAATAATTGACAATTAATAATCAGAAAAGTTAATGAAAGAATCAGTATATCTTATGCCTGGTATGGGAGCCAATCCAAGAATATTTGAGTTTCTTTCGTTTCCTTCAAACTTCAACGTGTGTCAATTGTCGTGGATCCCCCCCCAAAAAGAGGAGACCTTGGCCCATTATGCCCTGCGAATGACCCAAAGGATCAATCACATCAACCCCATCCTAATTGGCGTTTCCTTTGGAGGTGTCTTGGTTCAAGAGATGGCCAATCATATTCCTACCAAAAAAGTAATCATCATCTCCAGCATTAAATCCAATTTGGAATTACCCAACACCATGAAGTTGGCCAGAGTAACCAATGCTCATCGATTACTTCCGGTTCAGTGGATCAACAACATGGAAACATTTGCATCCTTTGTTCTTGGTGATGGAATTCAAAACAGACTCCAACATTACAATCGTTATTTGACCGAAAGAGATCCAGAATACCTTCAATGGGCCATTGATTGTTTGGTCAAATGGAAAAGAGATCAACCCATCAAAAATATCACGCACATCCATGGGGATAAAGACTCTATTTTCCCTGTAAAAAATATAGCAAATCCATTCATTAAAATTAAAGGTGACCACGCCATTGTATTGACAAAAAGTGATTGGTTCAACAAAAATTTACCACAAATTATCTCAGAAAATTTGGTGGATTCTAATTTTTTAAAATAAATTCATACAATGAAAGTCGATTTTTCTTCACTCAACCGTCTTGGATTGGTTTTTGTAATCCTAATTTTATTAAGTGGATTTATATACACCACTGCGAACATAACGGCACTAAAAAGTTATGGAGAAGCCCCTACCTATAAAGTCTACGCGCTGCATTTGCCTGACACTATTAGTTTTGCCAATGAAAACATTCAAATCAATACTCCCGACAAAAGAGAAGCACTGGACAGAGAGTTATTGGTAAATACCTATTGGCAATCCAATATGATGTTACTGCTAAAACGTGCCAACAAGTTTTTTCCAACCATCGAAAAGGTACTCAAAGAGGAGGGAGTTCCTACAGATCTTAAATACCTAGCCGTTATTGAAAGTGGATTGGAAAATGCCATTTCTCCAGCGGGTGCCAAAGGATTTTGGCAAATCATGAGAACGACTGGTAGAGAATACGGTTTGGAGGTAAATGCTAATGTTGATGAGCGATATCATATCGAATTCTCCACCAGAGTGGCGGCCAAATACCTCAAGAGAGCCAAAGAAAAGTTTGGTTCTTGGACGCTTGCTGCTGCTTCATACAATAGGGGTATATCGGGTATTCAGCGGAATTTAAATCAGCAAAAAGTGGATACCTATTTCGATTTGAGGCTGGGGAGAGAAACCAGCCGATATGTTTTCAGGGTTTTGGCGGTAAAAGAAATAATGGAAAACCCCATCAAGTACGGATACGTTTTTGACCAACATGATTTGTATGATGCAGTTCCCGTCAGATATCATGGCTTGGATACTGCCATTTCAAACCTCACTTCTTTTGCTCAAAAAATGGGGATAAATTATAAGATTCTCAAAATTCACAACCCGTGGTTGTTGGAAAATCACCTCAATAACAACTCCAGAAAATACTACGAGATTGCCATTCCTGAAAAAGGATTTTATTAGATCTTTTTCATCTGTTGTTGCATCATTCTCAATTGCTCCCCCATCATGCCGTGTTTGTCCAATTTCTTGGCTTCTGCCAAAAGGATATTGGCCTCTCTTTTTCTTCTTTTTTGCATCAGTATGCCTGCCAAACTCATTTTTGCCATTGCTAGATCATGGGACATTGAGAGCCCCAATTGAATGGCCTTTTTGAAGTGTTTTTCTGCTACGGTCAAGTTGGTTTGGGATTGTATGATACCATGCAAATAATAATAGTAGCCTTGTTGCTTTTTGACCAGTGAGCCTTCAGGATTTTTGATCTTGTTTAGCCATCGCTCAGTTCCCCTGAAATCTTGCTTTCTCAGTCTTAAAAAAGCAAGGAAAATAATTTCATTTTTAAAAAAAAGGAAGACCATCATCCCAGAGAGCAAGGTGAGAAAAATACCATTACCCGTATAGTTTTCATAAAACTGAAAGCCTCCATAGCCAAGGAAAGCCACTGCTAAAATGAGTTTAATTATTTTTGGAAACATAAGATTTGTTTTGGGTTCGAAGTTAATAAGAATAGGTTGAAATCCATTTGTATTAGAAAAAAGTTGTTGTATATTTGCCCGGCCTAAAGTTAATGCTATTTAAAATATGAAAAGAACCTTTCAACCATCCAAAAGAAAAAGGAGAAATAAACACGGTTTCCGTGAGAGAATGTCCACTGCCAATGGTAGAAAAGTCCTTGCAAGCAGACGTGCTAAAGGGAGAAATAAAATTTCCGTTTCCTCTGAGCCTCGCCATAAAAAATGATAATAAAAAATGATATATAAGGGTGTTATTCTTTTTTGAATAACACCCTTTTTTTTATATTGATTTACTTAAAAAACTATGATTTATGCCGAAAAGACCTGAGATAAAGAGCATTTTAATTATTGGGTCAGGCCCTATTATTATTGGGCAAGCCTGCGAGTTTGATTATTCTGGAACCCAGGCGTTAAGATCCATTCGTGAGGACGGAATAGAAACCATTTTGATCAATTCAAATCCTGCAACAATCATGACCGACCCTTCCATGGCCGATCATGTTTATTTAAAACCGCTAACCACCAAATCCATCATTGAGGTTCTAAAGACCCACAAAGTAGATGCTGTATTACCCACCATGGGGGGACAGACGGCACTGAATTTATGTATTGAGGCAGATGACAAAGGCATTTGGAATGACTTTGATGTTGAGATTATTGGAGTTGATATTGAGGCCATCAATATTACTGAAGATAGGGATCGATTCAAAAAACTACTCAAGACCATTGATATCCCCGTTGCACCTGCTGAAACGGCCACTTCCTTTCTCAAAGGAAAAGAAATTGCTCAGAAATTTGGCTTTCCACTGGTGATCAGACCCTCCTTTACCCTAGGAGGAACTGGAGCCTCTTTTGTCAATAGTGCGGACGAATTCGAAGAATTATTGACAAGGGGCTTAGAAGCCTCTCCAATTCATGAGGTATTAATTGATAAGGCATTGTTGGGTTGGAAAGAATACGAATTAGAGTTACTAAGGGACAAAAACGACAATGTGGTCATCATTTGTACCATTGAAAATATGGATCCTATGGGGATTCACACTGGAGATTCTATCACTGTAGCTCCAGCAATGACACTCTCCGATACAGCCTTTCAGCGAATGAGAGATATGGCAATCAAAATGATGAGAAGTATTGGTGATTTTGCTGGAGGGTGTAATGTTCAATTTGCTGTAAGTCCAGATGAAAAAGAGGACATCATCGCCATTGAAATCAATCCGAGGGTTTCCCGTTCCTCTGCTTTGGCATCCAAAGCTACGGGATATCCCATTGCCAAAGTGGCGGCAAAATTGGCCATAGGGTATTCATTGGATGAACTCCAAAATCAAATTACAAAATCCACTTCTGCTCTTTTTGAACCCACTTTGGACTATGTAATTGTGAAAATTCCAAGATGGAACTTCGATAAGTTTGAAGGCTCTGATCGCAAGCTCGGTTTGCAGATGAAGTCTGTAGGCGAGGTAATGGGAATAGGAAGGTCTTTTCAGGAAGCCCTCCATAAAGCAACTCAATCCCTTGAAATCAAACGAAACGGTCTCGGTGCTGACGGAAAGGGTTTGCAAGAGTATGATCAGGTAATCTATAAACTGACTCACCCCAGTTGGGATCGAGTTTTCGTGATATACGATGCCATTCAGATGGGAATTCCTCTGAGTAGAATTCATGAAATCACCAAAATCGATATGTGGTTTCTAAGACAATATCAAGAGCTTTATGAGTTAGAAAAAGAAATTTCTAAATTTAATATTGATACCCTAGATAAAACCCTCCTTCTTGAAGCCAAACAAAAAGGTTTTGCCGACCGGCAAATTGCCCATATGTTGGACTGTTTGGAAAGTGAAGTGAATAAGAAAAGGAAAACCCTTGGTATTGAAAGGGTTTATAAGCTTGTAGATACTTGCGCTGCCGAGTTTTCCGCCTCCACTCCCTACTATTATTCCACCTTTGAGGAGAAAATGCAAATTAAAGGGGGGGAGCCTTACAGTGAAAATGAGAGTAAGGTCAGCGAGCGTAAAAAAATCATTGTTTTGGGATCAGGACCCAATAGGATTGGACAAGGAATAGAATTTGATTATTGTTGCGTTCACGGGGTTTTGGCATCTTCAGAGTGTGGTTACGAAACCATAATGATCAATTGTAATCCCGAAACCGTTTCCACCGATTTTGATGTAGCGGATAAACTGTATTTCGAACCTGTTTTTTGGGAACACATTTATGACATTATCCAATTCGAAAAACCTGAAGGCGTTATTGTCCAATTGGGAGGCCAGACGGCATTGAAATTGGCTGAAAAATTGGATCGATATGGCATCAAGATCATTGGAACGAGTTTTGAATCTTTGGATCTCGCAGAAGACAGGGGGAGTTTTTCTAACTTATTGAAAAATAACAACATTCCTTATCCTGAATTTGGAGTGGCTGAAACTGCAGATCAAGCATTGGCCTTGGCAGATGAATTGGACTTTCCTATTTTGGTCCGTCCTTCCTATGTTCTCGGAGGACAGGGAATGAAAATTGTCATCAATAAGGAGGAGTTGGAAACCCATGTTGTGGATCTCTTGAGGAAAATCCCCAATAACAAACTTCTATTGGATCACTATCTGGATGGTGCCATTGAGGCAGAAGCAGATGCCATTTGTGATGGAAAAAATGTTTATATCATTGGTATAATGGAACATATCGAACCCTGTGGAATTCACTCCGGGGATTCCAATGCGACCCTCCCTGTATTTAACCTGGGCGAATTTGTTCTTCAGCAAATTAAAGACCATACCCACAAAATTGCATTGGCTTTAAAAACAAAAGGTCTGATTAACATTCAATATGCCATAAAAAATGATAAGGTATATGTAATCGAAGCCAATCCTAGGGCCTCCCGAACAGTTCCCTTTATTGCCAAAGCCTACAATGAGCCTTATGTTAACTTTGCTACCAAAGTCATGTTAGGTGAAAATAAAGTAACTGACTTTGATTTTAAACCTGAATTAGAGGGTTATGCTATCAAGCAACCTGTTTTTTCTTTCAACAAGTTCCCCAATGTCAACAAACAACTTGGACCAGAAATGAAAAGTACAGGTGAGAGTATATTATTTATAGACTCTTTAAAAGAGGATGAATTTTATGAACTCTATGCCAGGAGAAAAATGTACCTCACCAAATAGTGGATAATTATTTATCTTTGGAGTGTGATTGATGTGATATGATGAATAAGTATGTTTTTATAATCTCGGCAATTTTTCTTGCGATATTATCAAGATTTTTGCCTCACCCACCTAATTTTACCCCCATCGCTGCGATTGCATTACTATCCAGCAAGGGATTTAACAACCAATGGTGGGCCTATTTGATCCCAATCATCAGTCTTTTTATTTCTGACTTAATTATTGGCTTGCACGGAACCATACCCTTTGTTTACATGTCTTTTGTTTTAATTGCCTACTTGGGAAGCCGTGTTAAAAAGATAGGATTGGGAACGGTGCTGTTTTCTTCAATGGTCTTCTTTCTGGTAAGTAATTTTGGGGTTTGGCTACTTCATTATCCAAGTAACTTAAGTGGTTTGGTGCAATGCTACACCTTGGCCTTGCCTTTTTTCCTAAATACGATTCTTGGAGATTTGGTTTATTCGGTTTTGTTGATTTATCCATTCTATGCCTTGCAGAAAAGAAACCTTCTGTATTCCTAAAAGTTCATTGTAAGACTTTTCCTCCAGGAATATCGTAAACGACTTTTTTGACTTGTTTATTTCTTAGCCACTAAACAACGCCTACATTTTTGATTGAAAAAAGGGAAGCATTACAAAGAATCTAATTGCTTTATATTTTAAATTTACAAAGTGAAATGGTTTTTGCTTTCGCAAAATTAAAAGGGAAATTGGTTAAATGCCAATGCTGTACCCGCAACTGTAAGCTAAATCCGCACCACGGATGTTTTTTGGAAACTTCATACCACTGATTTATTCGGGAAGGTGTTCAAAAAAACGCAAGCCAGGAGACCTGCCATTCATAGTGATTTGATACTTCGGGGATAAAGAATCAAGTTGCTCTAAGGATGTTTTGTCCCTTTATTCTTAATTATGAAATCAGTCAGTGTCCTCTTGGGCTCATTATTCTCTTTTTGCGCAATGACTGCTCAGAACCCTACTTTGGATACCATTGCTGTTTCAACAAACTATCTTAATGAAGTAGTCGTTTCCGATTCCAGATTTGAATTAAAACGATCGCAATCCGGAAAGACAGTAGTCAAAATCAAACAAGAAGAAATCCAACAATTTTCGGGTTTAGGATTGGGAGTATTACTGTCCTCTCACCTTGGAATTGATGTCATCGGAAAAAATATGTATTCTGGACAGAACCCAACCCTCTCCATTCGTGGAGGTCGCAATCGTCAGGTTTTGATTCTCATTGATGGGGTGCGGGTATCTGATCCCTCAAGGATTGACAACGATTTCGACATCAATGCTCTCAGCATCGAAATGATTGAATCCATTGAAATCATCAAAGGCGCTGCCAGTAGTCTGTATGGGAGTTCTGCTGCAACGGGGGTGATTAATATTGCTACCAAAAAAGCCAAAGAATCGCTAAGTATTATTGGAAAAAAAACCTGGGCAACCGAACAGGCTGCCAATACGCCTCTCAATCAATTTTCTGCCGGAAATCATCTGATCCATGCCAGTGGAACCCAAAGGGGTATCGGATTCAATTTGATCTATGCTGAAAGATACAGCCATCAAATGAGCGCAGTAGTGGGTGAGGAGGCTGATCCTTTCAATAAGGTCAATTTTAATGTTGGCCTTGAGGGCAAGCTCGGTTCCAAATTGGACTGGAGGTTAAGTTGGAATCAAGATGATGTATCCGCTGATTATGACAATAGTCTCCCCGTCGAGCAGGCTGATTTCAGTTATACAACCTTATCGAATCGATATGCTTTGAGTACAAAATACAATTATAACGGCGGAAGCCTTAACCTTAATGCTGGATACCAAGACAACAAAAGAGATTTTGTTTCATCTTTTCCTTTGACCTATGAAAGTGATAATTTAAATATCGACCTTTTCAACAAATATATTTTCAAAAGGAACTTCTACACCATCGTGGGTTTTCAGTTTCAAAAAGCCAAAATGAAAGCGGATTATAGTCCCGAAGTCACCCAATCCGATGGGTATGTAAACTTTGTTTATCTCGATCCATCCGGTTTGAATTTCAATGCGGGGATGCGCTACAATCACCACAATGCCTATAAAGGTCACTGGATTTATAGTTTAAATCCCTCTTATTCTTTTGACCTGAATTCCGATCGACAAATGAAAATTTTGACCAGTTACAGCAAAGCTTTTATTCCTCCCGGCTTGTATCAATTGTATGATCCCTTCTACGGAAACGAAGGTTTGATGCCTGAAAATAACATCAGTTTTGAATTTGGTGCTGAAATTCGATCCGGGCAAAATGTATTTTCTGCGGTCTATTTTAATCGTAAGGAAGATCCGACACTAATTTTTGGCCCTCCTGTTCCCGACGAGGGCTATCCCGTTGGCAGGTATGCTAATTCTGATAAGGAAATTGTTTACAGAGGGGTAGAATTGGCTTATGATTTTGAACTGTTTAAAAAAGTCAAAAGTCGTCTGAACTATATTTTTACAGAAACTACCAATGGTGATCTGAGGGGCATACCCAAACATGCCATCAGCGGGGTGATGGATCTACCGCTTTCGGATCAAACCCATTTGAATATGATGGGGCAATTCACTGGAGAGCGTATCGCTAATGATGCCACTACATTACTGGATCCCTATTCACTATTCACCCTCCAATTGAATCATCGAATCAATAAACCCATCGCTAACGTTTTCCTCAGCGTTTACAATCTTTTTGACACAGCATATGTGATCATCCCCCAATATGCAACGAGAGGAAGAAATATTCTGGCGGGAATATCAATCCAGTTGGAGCAGAGGTAAAGGCTCCATGGTGGTAATGGAGTGGTCCCTAATAAATTGGGGGTCGTCCACTGTGTTTTCCAGAGGAAATACAGGAGTTTTGATCTCATACCTTGCCGACTCTTGGGTAATGTGCTTTAGTGCCAGGGCCAAAAGTGGATCTGAATTTTCTCCGAGGGTTCCCATATTGGTCACATCTTCTTTAAGTAACAAATCTGCTTGAGGAGACAGTCCAGCTGCATAATCGTAGAAATCCACTTTATTGGCGAAATAGAAGGACATACAATAGACTGCATAGGTGTGATCAGGATTTTTATTTTGTTGATTGTCAATGTAATCATATAAAGCAGCAGGTCCACCTACATTTTTTCCATAGGTATTGTCCCCAACCTGAACAACATTGATGTAGGGGGCCAAGCCATTGATTAACAGCTCACTGGCAGAAGCACTCCGCCCAGTAGTAATGACATAGACTTTATTGAAGTTTAATGAGTTGATGGCTTCTCCATCCCCCAATTGATTGGTAAAATTTTCTATCAGGCTTCCTGCATACCTTTCTGGGTCGCTGTTTAGCGCATTCATCACCTTGGTGTTCCACAAGTATTTGCCAAAAATATCACCATTGAATTGCCCAGTAATCATTCCGGCCAAATTAATGGCTGATTGAACCAATCCTCCTCCATTGTAGCGTAGGTCAATTATAAGCTCGTTGATACCCTCCGCCTGAAAATTGGCAAAAACCTCATTGAGTTCATCATCAAAACCCAAGGCAAACTTGTTATACATAAGGTAACCCACTTTAGTATCACCAACGGCTATTATTTTACTAATCTGAATGGGATTGCTTTGAAAATTTTCTGTTTTGGTTAGGGCGATGTTTTTTCCATTTGAACTGATCACATTGTTATTGATTTGAGCCATGTTCAGTGTATAGTCCAAATTATCATTAAACAATAATTCTCGGTAGTTGTCCATGTTGAGGCTTTGGCCATTTACCCCGGTAAAAATATCACCTCGTTGAATGTCTTTTTCAGAGGCATCGGAACCTTCAAGAATGTAGGAAACGACTCCAAAAATACCATCTCCAGATCCATATCTCGAAAGTATGAATTCCACACCATTACTGGCGTCAATTCCCCGAATGGAGTTCTCCAAATCCTGATAATCGGATCGGATTTGACTGAATTTATCTTCTTCATGCATAAGGGATTCAAAAAAGGCTTCTGGCTCGGGGTAGGGTTCAATCAATTCGTTGTATCTCGGGGAACCAATAGGTCTAATCTGGTCACTTAAACTGGGAACATCCTCCTGCCAAAGATAAAAATTGTTCATGGCGTCCCAAACAAATTGATGAATCCTAAAGTACTTATTACCGGTATAATTACCAGAACATTCAGACGTAATTTCGATCAAGAGGGTGATTTCGTTTTCAATCACTTCAATTTGAGTTACTGTGCCCACAACCTCAGTGCCATTCAATAAATTGACCGTATTTGGACCCGTTACTTCGTATTTTCCTTTGATGCGCTTATTCAGGTACTTGAGGTAAAAAATATTGTTCTCTAAAAAATGAATGTTGGTGGCTTGGCAATCTTGATCGTTTCTGCTTGCGTTCTGTGGGGTATTTTTTTCTGTCAAATTCCAAGACCCCAAAAGCAGGTCAGGAGTATCACTTAGGTTGGAAATAGGGGTGTTTTCCTCATTATTGCTGGACAAGTCATTTTCTTTGGAGCAAGAGATCCAAAGCAAAAGAAGTAAAATCGAGAAAATGCGAAAACAGGATTTCATTGAGCTCTTTAAGTTGTTAAAACAAATGTACATATTTCATGCCAAATCTTTTTTTTTGGTTTAATTTAAAAGACCTGAGAGGATAGATTATTGAATTTGATATATTTTAATAATAAGTCTAATGCTTACATTTGTAGCAACATATCCAATCCATGAAAAATTTTTTACTACTTACACTAGCGCTTTCACTCCCCATCAGTATTTCGGGTCAAACCATTTTTGAAAAATATCAAAACAACAAGGAGGTTACTGCAATTACCATTAGCCCTAAAATGTTTCAATTGCTAGGAAGTATGTCTTTGTCAAGTGGAGACCCTGATAGTGAAGACTTTATGGAAATGATACGTGGGATCACCCAATTCAGGGCTCTCCTTACTGGGTCAATTGCAATCAGTGACGAAATCGGCCAGTGGGTAGCCAAGGAGGCTGATACAAAGGATTTTGACTTAATGGTCTCTATGCAAGAAAACAGTACGGATCTTAAACTGTACATAAAGGAAGGGGATCAAGAGGGGGAACTCAAAAGCCTTTTGATGTTTTCAAATGGCGTTTCAAAAACCTTACCTAATGCCCAAGTTCAGGGCAATTCCATTGAGTCTGTAGTATTGTTGATTGAAGGTAAGATCGCTTTGGACAAAATCGCAAAATTGATCACAAAAATGAACTTACCCGGAGGGGATCAATTGAAAAAAGCTGGGATTTGAGTGGCCTATTATAGAGCAATTCCAGTATAATTGGAGGGTGTAACGACCTTCAATTCTTTTTTGGTAGCCTCATCAATTTCTAATTGGTCGATAAAATCATGAATAACCGCTTTGGTGATAAAGCCATCGGTTCTGGTTAATTTTTTAAGGGCCTCATAGGGGTTGGGATAATTTTCCCTTCTTAAAATGGTTTGGATGGCCTCGGCTACTATCGACCAATTTTCGTTGAGGTCTGTATTTATCTTGACTGTATTGACTTTTAATTTATGAATGCCTTTGAGCATGGACTTCAATGCAATTAGGGTGTGACCAAATGGGACACCTATATTTCTTAAAACGGTACTGTCAGTAAGGTCTCTTTGTAACCTTGAAATGGGTAATTTCGAGGAAAAGAAATTCAATAGCGCATTGGCAATCCCCAAATTTCCTTCTGCATTTTCAAAATCAATGGGATTGACCTTGTGAGGCATTGCCGATGAGCCCACCTCATTTTCATCAATTAATTGTTTGAAATAATCCATGGAAATATAGGTCCAAATATCACGATTAAAATCAATGAATATGGTATTGATTCTTTTCAAGGCATCACAAAGTGCTGCCATACTATCATAGTGTTCTATTTGAGTGGTAGGAAAAGAATAATCCAGTCCGAGTTGTTCTTCGACAAACTTTTTTCCAAAATCTTTCCAGTTGATTTTAGGGTAGGAAACATAATGGGCGTTAAAATTCCCAGTAGCTCCAGCAAATTTTGCTGCATTTTTTATTTGCATCAAACTGGCTTTCTGTACTTCTAGACGATGAGAAAAAACAGTAATTTCTTTTCCTAAGAGGGTAGGAGATGCAGGTTGACCGTGTGTTCTAGCCAACATTGGGGTGTTAGCACAAGCCTCCGACAACAGTGATATGGCTTCCAAAACTTCCTCCAATTGTGGGAGATAGATTTTATGAAGTGCCTCCATGATGGATAGGGGAATTGCAGTGTTATTAACGTCTTGAGAGGTCAGACCGAAATGAATGAACTCTTTGTAATCATTCAAATCGAGCTTGTCGAACTCCTGGCGAATGAAATATTCGACCGCTTTTACGTCGTGATTGGTACGCTTCTCTATTTCTTTGATTTCTCTTGCGTCATCCTCAGAGAAGTGCTTGTATATGCTCCTCAAATCCTCAAAAATACTGGGGTTGACTTTGTTCAACTGAGGAAGTGGAATTTGGCAAAGGGAGATGAAATATTCAATTTCAACCCTCACACGATAACGAATCAAAGCTTCTTCTGAGAAGTATTCGGACAGGCTTTTGGTCTTTCCGCGATATCTCCCATCAATGGGAGAGATAGCATTTAGGGAATTAAGCTTCATGTTGATAATAAACACTACAAAGATAAAGTTTATTGCCCAAAACTTAGAGCAAAACCATGAGATTTGTCTTAGAGTAGAATGGAACTTTGTACTTCAGTTGGGAATCTTTTTCCAATATACAAGCCGATAAAATTTAATCTCCACCGTTATCTGAGGAACCTGTCAATTTTAATAAAGGATAAAATAATTAGGATTTTGGCAGAAACAGTTCGATCAGATTTCAAGATAAGCAGCCATCGATGATGAGGACAAAATTAAATCTTTAGATTTTAACTGACTTATAATTGTAAAATGCGATATTCTTCATAACAGCCACTGATGGCCTCCAAAATCTGAAGATCATTGGATTCTTTGATAAAAGCATCCGAATAATTGCAGTTTCTCAATATCTCGTCCAGATCAATTCGTGGCACATTGAGTAACTGGGTAATGATTTCACGATCAAATTTTGAAGCCAGTAGATTTTTGAGTTCATCACTTTCCCTCATCTTTTTCAATTTTTGCAATTGAATTCCCTTTTTTCCAAAAAGGTTGTGGAGAAAATCAGCAGGGTTAAACAGGGAGGCAAAAGTTTTGGAAATGGCATTTGGGGTTCTGTCTCCCCCTTCATATCCCGCACTGGATAAGCCTGGAATTCGATATCTACCAGCGGTGTTAATCGGTGCGTTTTTTACATCAATATCCAAATATCCAGTCAACTGGTAGGGACGTAGAATGATTTCTTCAAGGGCATAGGCCAATTGAGTGATTTGAAATTTCGAATTAGCAAATTTGATCATGTCCTGAGTCACAGCAACTTTTAGTGATTTGTAGCCTAGATAGGAGAAGTAAAGCGTATCATTCACTTGAGCCATGATTTCAAATTCCCCCTTTTTATCAGTAGTTGTCCCTTCCACTTTGTTGAGATTGAGGACATGGACACTCTCCATTGGAGAACCAGTGGATTCGTTTTCCACCACACCTTTGAGGTACTGAATTTGCTCCTGACTGAATACCCATGTGCAACAAAAGAGCATCACCAACAAATTCAGTCTTTTAATCATTTTTGAGCGCATACAAGCAAATTCTCACTAAAATTAACAAATTAGAAATCAAATTGATTTGTTAGCCTTTAGAAATTCCAATAACTTTTGGAACGCCAAGGAACGATGACTGATTTTGTTTTTTTCTAAAAGAGTCAATTGGGCAAAACTCAACTTTTGATTTTCAGGAATAAATATCGGGTCGTACCCAAAACCATTTTTTCCGATAGGGCTCCTAGAAATTTCACCCTTAGCAATGCCTTCAAAAAGGTATTCCTTTCCATCCAAAATTAAAGCGATCACTGTTCTAAAGCGAGCCTTTCGATCATCGATTTCTTTCAGTTCCTCAAGTAATTTGGAGATGTTGTCATTTGCATTTTTTTGATTTCCTGCATATCGGGCAGAGTAAACCCCGGGCTTTCCTTTCAATGCATCAACTTCGAGTCCTGAATCATCTGCAAAACAATTTTTTTTGTAGCCATTGTAGATGGTTCTTACTTTGATCAGTGCATTTTCCTCCAATGTGGAACCAGTTTCTTCTATTTCGTCCGAAAACCCGAAGTCAGATAAACCGATAAGTTGAAACTCATCCGGTAAAAGCTTATTGATTTCTATGACTTTATTTTCGTTGTGGGTACAAAAAATCAGCTCCATTGATTATTGGTGATGATAGGGTTCATTGTTTAGAATGGTATTGGCACGATAAAGCTGTTCTAAAAAAAACAACCGTATCATCTGATGGGAAAATGTCATATCTGAGAGTGCAATCTTTTCATTGGCAATGGCATAAATTTCCTCTGAAAAACCATAAGGTCCCCCGATTACAAAGACCATTCTTTTGGATGAGGAGGCCCTTTTTTTATTGATGTATAGTGAAAATTTTTGTGAGTCAAACGATTTGCCCTTTTCATCTAAAAGGATGACGTAATCTCCTTTTTTGATTTTTTCTAGGATCAATTTTCCTTCCTTTTCCTTTTGAATTGTTTCTGGTAATTTCCCCTTGATTTTGAGTTCAGGGAGTGTTAACATTTCGAGCGGTTGATAGCGATTGATTCTTTGGGCATAATCCTCTATCAATGATTTCAACCGAGAATCGTTGGTTTTTCCTACCCATAGTAGTAGTGTTTGCATAGTACAAATTTACAAACACAATTAGATTTGTTTTATCTTTGATAAAAGGAAATTTTTTGAAAAATAAATTAAAATCAATTCCCATTATCAAAAACTTAATTGGGTTTTTGGAAGCTTTAAAAATTCCCGGATATATTGGTTTTTCGTTCTATGATTTGATTGAAATGTACATTTCAGGTATCGTAAAAGGAGCCTTGTCTTCAAGAGCAGGAAGTATATCTTTTAGTTTTTTTATGGCACTTTTTCCTTTTTTACTTTTTATACTCAACTTAATTGCTTTTATCCCCATTGATAATTTTGACGCAGTACTATTTAACTTCATAGAACTTTTACTGCCACAAGAAAGTCAAACCTTCTTCACCGATATTTTTAATGATATCAGACAAAAACAAAGGACGGGATTACTTTCTTCTGTATTTTTTTTATCGATTTTTCTTACGGCTAATGGGGTGAGTTCAATTTTTTCAAGTTTTGAGGGATCCTATCACGTAGCGCTCTCCAGATCATTTATTCGTCAATATCTTTATTCCATGATGGTTGGGATACTATTAGCGGTATTGCTTTTGGTTGGAGTGTTGGGTCTTGTCTTTTTTGAAATTTTTATCTTCAGTAATTTGGATGAATTGATCCCCAGTGAAGTCAATTGGATCAGACTTGGACAGTTATTTTTCTACACCATTCTGATCTATATTTCTGTTGCTATTCTTTATTATTTCGGTACGATTGAAGGCAAAAAAACCCGTTTTTTTTCTCCTGGCGCTTTGATGACTTGTCTGCTAATTTTACTGACGACCTACCTTTTTGGTATTTACATTGAAAATTTTTCCCAGTACAATCAGTTATATGGCTCCATTGGAGCCCTATTGATTTTTTTATTTTACATATGGCTGAATTCAAGTGTGTTGTTGTTGGGTTTTGAATTAAATGCCACCTTGAATCGCCTCAAGAGCAGTGGAGAAAACCTTTCCCAATAATCCATAACACTAGATGATTAACAATGGATTATTTCGCTGACGTTTTACTTCCTCTTTCACTTGGAAAACCCTATACTTATGCTGTTACTGATGAAGATTATGCAGTTTTAAAGCCAGGATATCGGGTGGCAGTTACCTTTGGTAAATCTAAGGTTTATACCGCAATCGTATACAAGTGCCACAACACTCCTCCACAGCGATATACCCCAAAATTTATTGAATTGATTTTGGACGATTCTCCCAGCGTTACGCTCCGTCAATTGGAGTTTTGGAAATGGATGTCTGGCTATTATCAGTGTAAATTAGGAGACATTGTAAGAGCAGCTTTGCCCACAACTTTTTTACTGGAAAGTGAGACCGTCGTTGTTCAAAATGAAATTACTGCTGAAGAAAAAGCAGCGCTGGATGATGAAGCCTTTTTAGTATACGAAGCGCTAGATGTAAAGGCATTGAGTATCAAAGAAATTGCAGCGATTCTGGGGAAAAAAAGAGTCTTGGGTCTCCTACAAGAGATGGTTTTAAAGGGCGTGGTGGACATCCATCAAAAACTGAATGAAAAGTACAAACCAAAATTTGTTCGACATGTTCGTTTGTCTCCTTCCATTGCAGCTGGAAGCGAACTTCAGCAGGTTTTCGAATCATTAAAAAATGCCCCAAAGCAATTGCAATTACTCATGGGGCTTTTTGATCAAAATCCAAAGGGAGAGTTTTGGGTCAAAATAAAATCATTACAAAAAAAGTCAGGCATTGGCCCATCAGCGCTAAGCGCATTAATCAATAAGGGTATTTTGGAGGAACAATCCTTCCAAGAAGATCGTTTACTTTATGATTTTAAGAAGGGAAACCAGCATAAAACCTTATCGGATCACCAAGAGAATGCTCTTGATGAAATTTTAGCAGCTTTTGAAAAAAAATCGGTGGTATTACTTCAAGGAGTAACAGGCTCTGGTAAAACAGAAGTTTACATTGAATTGATCGAAAAATCCATTCAAAATGGAGAGCAGGTTTTGTACCTACTGCCAGAAATTTCACTAACCCCGCAAATCGTCAAAAGATTGCAAGAACGCTTTGGTGGTGAGGTAAGTGTTTTTCATTCTAAATTTTCAATTCACGAACGAACCGAGGTTTGGAAAAGTATTCTTAAAAACCAATCCCAGTCAAAAATTATTATTGGCACCCGATCGGCTCTTTTTCTGCCTTTTCAAAATTTGGGATTGGTGATCGTTGACGAAGAACACGAGTTGTCTTACAAACAATTTGATCCCGCTCCAAGATATCATGCCAGGGACAGTGCCATTGTTTTGGCCAGTATTCACAAGGCTAAGGTTTTATTGGGTTCTGCCACCCCCTCACTGGAGACTTCTTTCAACTGCAGGAATGAAAAATTTGAGTGGGTTCAACTGAATCAGAGGTATGGTAAGGTTGAGCTTCCTGAGATTCAAACCGTTGATCTCAAATTAGCCCACCAAAAAAAACAAGTCAAAGGGGGATTCAGCCATACATTGATCCAAGAAATGGAGCAAACATTGGCTATGGGCAAACAGATCTTGCTTTTTCAAAATCAACGGGGGTACGCTCCAGTCATGGAGTGTCTAGGCTGTGGCCATATGCCCCAGTGCCATCAATGTGATGTTACCCTTACCTACCATCAATTTACAGATCAACTCAAATGTCACTACTGTGGTTATAACATAGCCGTTCCAACCCATTGCCATGCTTGTGGACAAACCCATCTGTCGACCAAGGGAATGGGAACCCAGCAGATTCAAGAGCAGGTAACCCAGTTTTTTCCGGAGGTGAAGGTGGCCAGAATGGACTGGGATACCACAAGAGGAAAATGGGCTTTTGATCGATTAATTCATTCCTTTTCCGCTCAAGAAGTTAAAATACTGGTGGGTACCCAAATGATAATCAAAGGATTGGATTTTCAAAATGTTCATTTAGTGGGGGTATTAAATGCAGATCATTTATTGAATTTTCCCGATTTTAGGGCACATGAGAGAACCTTCCAAATGCTAGGTCAGGTGGCCGGAAGGGCTGGAAGGAAAGCCACGAGAGGAAAGGTATTGATACAAACCTATCAACCCCACCATCCCATCATTCAGCAGGTAATCGATGGAGATTATGAACGTATGCTAACGCTCCAATTGAACGAAAGAAAAAAATTTCATTATCCTCCTTTCAATCGGTTGATCAGGATTATGGTAATCGACAGTGATATCGAAAAGGTTAAAAAGGCAAGTCAATGGATTGCTAACGTTTTACTTCAATCACAAACCGGACAGATTTTAGGTCCTGTTTTTCCTACGGTTGCCCGAGTGAGAAGTCGTTACAGAATGCAGATTTTGATTAAACTACCCAGTGATGGTTCAAGGTCGAGAGCAAAACAAATCATTAATAAGACATTGGATCGCTTTGATTCGGTTGCTTTATTTCGATCTTGTAGGGTCAATCTTGATGTGGATCCTTATTGATAGTTAAGGAAAGTTTCCTTGAAAACTCCTTTTTGCTTGCGACTTAAGGGCAGAATTCTACCATCCGCATTTACATCTTTAGCGGTATAGTTGATGACTTTCTGAAGGTTTACTATATAGGATTTATGAATTCTGACAAATTGATTTTTGGGTAGTTTTATTAAAAAAGATTTCATGGTCGATAAAATCATATAATTTTTGTTAGAGGTAACCACTTTCACATAATCCCCCATCGCCTCAACCCACCGGATACTGCTGGCTTCAAGTTTTTCAGACTTAAAATTGCATTTGAAATAAATCATTTGTTCCTTTTTTTGATTGATTATTTCTGTGCTCTTTAATTTATGAATAAGTCTGTCTATGGAACATTTCAATCGATCTTTTCCGACAGGTTTGAGTAAACAATCGATAAAACCCATTTCATAGGACTTTATAGCATCCATTGGTTCTTTGGTCAATAAAACAATCTCTATATGATCTTTGAGTTGATTGACAAACTCAAAACCGTTATATACTGGTAAATCCGAATAGACAAAGGCAAAATCTACCGCATTATAATTCAAATATTCCTTAGCGTGAATTGCGTCAGAGAATTCTGCCTTTAAACTGATCTCTGGAAAATGTTTTAAAGTTTGAAGAAAAAGCAAACGATCCACAGGATTTGAATCGATATATATACAATTTAGGGTCATAACGGGGCTGTTTACTTACTATTATAAAATAAAATTAGA
>JAQCBK010000082.1 GCA_027621505.1 Bacteroidota bacterium
ATAGTGAATAAGAGATTTGTCATTGTGTGTAAGCATGAGGTCTCCATCTTCTTTTTTGTAACCAAAAGGGGAGCGTATATTTTTATCAGTGAGGCCGACAAAACAATAGGTGGTTTTGATTCCCTCTTCGTTATTGTGTTTGAACCATACTTTATTTTCATGTTCATCCATCTGATAAGCTCTGGTTTGATTCCCTTTAACCGATTTTTTAATCAATACCATTCCCTTTTCCCAACATGCTATTTGAGTGTTATTGAGTGAAATTGAAATTGGCCTATCCTCGGAGATGGGGTTTGAATCGGTTACTTCAAAGCACAAACAATTTTTGTCTTGTGCACTGCTATTCCACACAAAAAATATAATGGTAAAAAGGTACAAGTATTTTATATGGCAATAACTAATCATTTAGAGGAAAAAAATCTAAAACGGGTTTGTAGTGCTCGCACACAATCTGAAAGTAAATTTAATAAATTCATTTATCTTTAATCAAATAATTATAACTAATCTTGTTTCGGTTAAATTAATATAAATGAAAGCCAATTTTAAATCTTCGATCCTTATCTTATCTTTTTTTATTTACTCAGGACTTCAATCCCAAAGTTTTTCGCCTTTTGATTTGAATTCGGATTGGACAGCTAAAATAAAATCGACCGTAAGTGTATTTAAAAAAATCAAATTGAGTAAACCCAAAAAAGTGTTGATTTTTTCGCTTCATACGGGTTTTAAGCATTGGACAATACCGCATACAGAAGCAGTAATGAAAATTATTGCTGAGGATGCCGGAGGATTTGAAGTTACCTTATCCAAAGATATTTTTGATTTTGAAAAGGATCGACTCTCTGAATTTGATGTGGTCATCCTGAATAATAACTGTTCGATAAGACCGGGTAGAAACATGTTTTTGGATGTGCTGAAAGACGATTCTCTTATGGATGAAGAATCAAAACAAAAAAAAGCATCTCAATTGGAACGTAATCTGATCCGATATATAGAAAAAGGAAAAGGACTAATGGTTTTGCATGGTGGTATTGTAATGCAAAATAATTCAATTGATTTTAGTGGTATGGTAGGAGGGAGTTTTGATTTTCACCCCGCTCAACAGGAACTGCACCTCAAGCTTCACGACCCCAATCACCCCTTAGTGTCTGGTTTTGATCCCAAAGGTTTTGTTCACTATGACGAACCGTATTTTTTTAAAAACGCTTATTATAGGTATGATTTCAGGCCTTTGCTATACATTGAGTTAGACGGGATTGAGATGAAACGCGAACGTCCCAGCGACAAAATAAAATACGTTTCTTGGATCAAACGCCATGGAAGGGGCAGGGTTTTCTATTCTTCTCCTTCACACAATGCGCAAAGCTATGAGCAACCCGAGTTGCTCGCATTTCTCCAAAAGGGTCTTCTATATGCTGCTGGACTGCTTGATTGTGATGATTCTCCGATTGGGCTTAATAGATAATTTTAAAATTTATTTGTGAAACATACTTTTTTAATTGTTGCAATATTAATGGCGAATTTTCCGATGGCTCAAGAATTCCAATCTGATATTTTTAGCCATAAAAATGGTCAGCTACCCTTTAGGATACTTTTGCCAGAAAATTTTGATGCCAAAAGATCCTATCCTTTGGTTCTTGTACTTCATGGTGCGGGCGAGCGAGGCGATGACAATGTTTCTCAGTTGATCCACGGGAGTTATTTATTCCAATCTAAGAAATTCAGAGCTGAATATCCTTCTATTGTTGTTTTCCCTCAATGTCCAAAGGACTCCTATTGGGCCAATGTACTAAGGGATTATGAAAAACCTTTGGATCAAAAATATAGGTATTCAAAAGTCTTGCCTGAAAACCCTCAATTGGAAATTGTTGAAGCATTTTTAGAGCACATCGGTCAACAATACAACATCGATCCCTCTCGTCGTTATGTTGGAGGATTGTCTATGGGAGGGATGGGGACCTTTGAGCTGGTTAGCAGAAATCCTGATTACTTTGCTGCTGCTTTTCCCATTTGTGGGGGAGGCCATACAAATTGGGCACCCCTTTTGCAAAAAACGCCTCTGTGGATTTTTCACGGTGAAAAAGACAATGTGGTACCGGTCAAATTTTCTGTGGCAATGTTCGATGCTCTAAAAGCAGTTGGCGCCCCAGTGAAACTGACCTTATATCCTGAGGTTCTTCACGACAGTTGGCACAATGCATTTGCCGATCCTGCGCTTATGGAATGGTTGTTTTCGAATCAAAAAAAGTAGGGGTCTTGTTCAAGCCAATCCAGTGAATTAAAATTTATTCGTCAGCAGGTCTTTCCCAAATTCTTTTGCCGTTGATGTCATATAGATCTCCAGGGGTCATAGTGAACATTCTCAATTGTTCTTCTTTAAATTGTCTTCCCAAGCCTTTGGGCTTTTTTCTTGCCGCTGCAATTCTGAGGTCAATTTGTGTTTTTAGAGAGTCAAGTACTGAATTGTAGAATGGGTCATTGACCAAATTTATCATTTCCGCACTGTCATTTTCGTGATCGTAGAGCTCATAACCGTGTTCTCCATCCTCCCCCCATTTGGTCAATCGATATCTTTTGGTCTTAATTGTATAGCCTTGTATTCCAGATTCCTTGAAGTTTAAATTCCCGTGTTGAGAAGCTCTCCATCTGGTCAGAGCACTTTCTCTGACCATGTGTTTATCATTATTAAAGACGGGGACTAAACTTTTTCCGACAACATGTTGCGGGGCTTCAATATTTGTAAGATCCATTAAGGTTGGATAAATATCAATTAACTCAACCGGTGAGTTGGATCTTACCCCTTTTTTGATACCGGGTCCAGAAAAAATCAATGGAACTCTTGTGGCATTTTCAAACAAGGTCTGTTTTTGCCAATGGCCATGTTCCCCCAGATGATAGCCGTGATCTGAGGTGAAAACAACTATGGTGTTTTTATCGAGGCCGGTTTGTTTTAGCTTTTTTAGTATTCTTCCTACTTGAGCATCAACAAAAGTGGTGGTGGCATAATAGGCTTCCTTTATTTCTTGAGCTAATTTGAATTTGGATTGATCATTGAGGAGGGTCTGGTCTTTTTTCCACCTGACTGAGAGAGCCGCAGGCAGTGGAATGGTACTTAAATATTCATCAGAACTACCGTCATATGGGATTTCCATATCGTCCATTTCATATAGGTCAAAATATTTTTTGGGAGCCACATAAGGGGTGTGGGGTCTGTACATTCCAACAGCCAGAAAAAACTTTTTTCCACTTTTTGAAAATTTATCCAATTGTTCTATGGCCTCTGTAGCACCGATTCCATCGGTTTGTTCTTCGTCTTTTCCGTCTGCCGCTAGCCAACTCAAGGTTCCACCGTATTTTCGTTTACTTAGCGTATTAATTTTGTATTCCTCTTCTTTATCTCTTCCATATGGATTGATGGTGTAATCCCATGTAGAAATATCATCTTGACCAGATGAGCCTATGGTTCCTGGATTTCCATAATGATAAATTTTACCAATTCTGACAGAGGTGTATCCCCTTTGGCGATAGCGCTGTCCCAGTGTTACCACATCGGGTATGGTTTGTCTTAAATCAACATTGAGCATGGTGTGCATGGTTTGATCGGAATACATACCTGTCATTAGGGAAACTCTCGAGGGGCCACACAGTGGAAATTGAACATGTGCATTCTCAAAAAGGACTCCCTCGCGGGCCAATTTGTCAATATTGGGACTGATTACCTGAGGGTGACCATAGCTTCCCAAATCGCAGTTTAGGTCATCTGTCATTATAAAAAGAACATTTAAATTGTCATTTTCAATCTGGGTTTTTTTTGAGTGACATGATGTCAATAACAATAGAATTAATATAATGTGTGGCATATTGGATTGATTTTACAGTTTAATTATTTTTGAATGATACGAATTTTACGTTCTGCTGATTTGGTTTTTTCATACCTGGACTGATACCAAGTAGGGCTCAATTTGTTTTATTTCTCCTCTTCCATAACAACTAACAGCTGATTTTTTTTAAAGAACTGTTGTTCAAATGTCAAATCATCGAGAAAGTTCAGCTGGTTGTTTTCATCCCGAAGAAACAATGGAATTTTATTTTTTTCTTTATTGATCGAGGATAGTTTTTCGATTAAATCCTCTTCATTCAATACGGTGTTTTCAGTTATAGAAAAATCTTTACCCACCGTTTCAACCCTAAGTAAATCTTCAACGCCAAATAAGAGGGCCTTATCACTACTATTGGAGGACTTGACTTCATCAGCCCGATAAAGCCTGAAAGCTCCGTTTTCTCCAAATTGAGATTTGAACTTACGAACAGCGTATTTATCAATTTCCTCATTTCCAGTTAAAGCAAACAAATAACCAACCTCGCTTAGTTCCAAGTCGTTCAATAGTTCATTGGAATAAATATCTGAATTTATCGCATTCAATCCATTCCTTTTTGCTTCAGACACCTTAGACTTATTGGAGTCGGTCAAAACTACTTTTTTACCTATGCTCTCTAAATAAAGGGCAATTTGTCTCGAAAATTTTGATGCTCCAATGATTAATATGTCTTCGGAATTTTTTAAAAACACCCCGAGTATTTTGGATAAAGTACGAGCAGTTAAAGAATTCAAAAAAACAGTTCCAAAAACAACCATAAAAACCATGGGTGAAAGGAACTCTGCATTTTCCATTCCATCACTCACAAGCTTGATTCCAAAAAGAGATGCTATACCCGCAGCGACAATTCCTCTCGGTCCAATCCAACTAATAAAAATTTTCTCTTGGTAACTTAAAGATGAATTCGAAGTTGAAATAAAAACACCCAAAGGTCTTATTACAAGAATTAAAATTGAAAACACCAATAATGACTGCCAGTTTAAAATCAGTTTGATGTCACTTAATTGGATATTAGAAGCTAATAAGATGAAAAGTATGGAAATCAATAAAACGCTTATAGACTCCTTGAATTTCATCAGATCATCAAATTGAGGCAGATCCGAATTGCCCAAAAAGACTCCCATTACTCCTACTGATAAGAGTCCTGATTCGTG
>JAQCBK010000024.1 GCA_027621505.1 Bacteroidota bacterium
GTAAATCTAAAGAAGTTTCCGAGGCCATTGCCAAAGCCGTAGAAGATGCCAAGAAGAATTTGGTTCGTATTCCCATCTCCAAAGGGACTTTACCTCATGAGCAAAAAGGAAAGTATGGAGGGGCAAGGGTCTTTTTGAAACCAGCCTCAGAGGGTACTGGAGTGATTGCTGGTGGAGCGGTTCGTGCCGTATTAGAATCTGTAGGCATTCAAAATGTATTGTCCAAATCTCAGGGCTCATCCAATCCTCACAATGTGGTCAAAGCCACTTTTGATGCGTTATTGCAATTGAGAAGCCCACACACCATCGCCAAACAAAGAGGAATCAGTTTGGAAAAAGTTTTTAACGGATAAGTAGAATATCATGGCCAAGATAAAAGTAACGCAAGTCAAAAGCAGCATCAAAAGAATGCAATCTCAGAAAAGAACCTTGGAGGCCTTGGGCTTAAGAGGGATCGGGAAAGCGGTAACGCACGAGGCTACCCCTAACATTCTTGGAATGATTAGAAAAGTAGAACATTTGGTTAAAACCACAGAAGTTTAAAAATGAGTTTAGAAAATTTAAGTCCCGCAGCGGGTGCTACCCAAAGACAAGGAAAACGTTTAGGCCGAGGTCAAGGTTCTGGTAAAGGAGGAACTGCAGCCAGAGGTCATAAAGGGGCAAAGTCCAGATCGGGATACTCCAAAAAAATAGGATTTGAAGGTGGACAAATGCCTCTTCAAAGACGTGTGCCCAAGTTTGGGTTTAAAAACATTAATCGTGTAGAATACAAGGGCATCAACTTGGATACCCTCCAAGGACTTGCCCAAGACAAAAAGGTTAAAACAGAAGTTACTTTCGAGAAATTCGTTGAGCTCCGTTTGGCCGGAAAAAACGAATTGGTAAAAATATTAGGCAGAGGAAAGTTGGATACAGCTTTAAAAGTATCTGCTCACAAATTTTCTGCCTCTGCCAAAGCAGCCATTGAGGCAGCTGGAGGTGAAGCGGTTACCCTATAATCTATAGCAATGAAGAAGTTTATTGAGACCATATTAAACATTTACAACATCCAAGAGTTACGCGGGAGGATCATCACCACCCTATCGCTCTTGTTGGTGTATCGTTTAGGGGCTCAAGTGGTTTTACCAGGAATTGACTCTGTGCAATTGGCTGAATTGGCCAACCGAACAGATGGAGGCGGTTTATTAGGAATTCTCAATGCTTTTACGGGTGGCGCCTTCGCTAACGCCTCTGTTTTTGCCTTGGGGATTATGCCGTATATTTCTGCTTCCATTGTGGTGCAACTGATGGGAATTGCAGTGCCCTATCTACAAAAACTCCAAAAAGAAGGAGAAAGTGGTAACCGAAAAAGGACGCAAATCACACGTTGGTTGACCATATTGATCTGTGTGGTTCAAGCTCCCGCCTATTTGTATGGGCTCTCTGCTTTGGGTGTACCCGATAGCGCCTTTGTTATTGGTAGGGGTCCTTTATTTATGGTCTCTTCCGTAATCATTTTGGTAACGGGAACCATATTTGCCATGTGGCTGGGTGAAAAAATTACAGATAAAGGCATTGGTAATGGAATTTCCCTGCTTATTATGGTAGGGATTATCGCTAATCTTCCTCTGTCTTTTACCCAAGAGTTTGTATCTCGGGTTTCTGAAAACAATGGTGGATTGATGATGATTTTGATAGAGCTGGTATTGTGGGTAGTGATTATCCTATTGAGTGTCCTATTGGTAATGGCCGTTCGACAAATTCCCGTTCAATATGCTAGGAGAACTCAAGCGGGTGCCAATGAAAAAAATGTATTTGGTTCGCGACAGTATATCCCATTAAAACTGAACGCCTCTGGTGTGATGCCTATCATATTTGCACAGGCGCTTATGTTTGCGCCTGCCTATGTGGGCGGAGCCTTTGGAGATTCCACAGTGGGTCAATGGCTCCAAACCAACTTCTCTGATATTTTTGGATTGTGGTATAATGTTTTATTTGCGGTGTTGATCATCATTTTTACTTATTTCTACACTGCTATTACTGTTCCCACCAACAAAATGTCGGACGACTTGAAAAGAAGCGGTGGTTTTGTTCCTGGCATACGTCCAGGAAATGAGACATCAGAGTTTTTAGATACTGTTATGTCCCATATCACTTTCCCCGGTTCTTTATACCTGGCTGCTATTGCTGTTTTTCCTGCATTGGTAGTCAAACTCATCGGAATGCAACAAGGCTGGGCTTTGTTTTATGGCGGGACATCCCTATTAATTATGGTTGGGGGTGCTATTGATACCATTCAACAAGTCAATTCCTATTTGTTGAACAGACACTATGACGGATTGATGTCCAAAACCAGAAGAAACAGAAGAACAGGAACAATTTAATATGGCAAAGCAAGCTGCAATAGAACAAGAGGGTACCATCATCGAAGCATTATCCAATGCCATGTTTCGTGTTGAACTCGAAAACGGTCATGTAGTGACTGCCCACATATCGGGAAAAATGCGTTTGCACTATATCAAATTGTTGCCTGGAGATAAAGTTAAATTAGAAATGAGTCCTTACGATTTATCAAAAGCAAGGATTACGTATAGATTTTAAAAGTAGAAAAATGAAAGTTAGAGCTTCTTTAAAAAAACGAAGTGCGGGTTGCAAAATCGTCCGAAGAAAGGGGCGTTTGTATGTAATTAACAAGAAAAATCCTCGATTCAAACAAAGACAAGGTTAGATTATGGCTAGAATTTCAGGGGTAGATATTCCCAAACAAAAGAGAGGCGTTATTGCCCTAACCTATATCTACGGTATAGGTAAAAGCCGTGCGCAAGAAATATTGGCAACCTCCAAAGTGAGTGAAGACACCAAAGTGTCCGAATGGACGGATGAGGAAACTGGAAGAATCCGTGAGGCTGTTGGAAGCTACAAAATCGAGGGGGAACTGCGCTCTGAGTTGCAGTTAAATATCAAACGATTAATGGATATAGGTTGCTACCGAGGCATTCGCCACAGAAGTGGATTGCCCTTAAGAGGTCAACGCACCAAAAACAATTCCAGAACACGTAAAGGGAAAAGAAAAACCGTGGCAAATAAAAAGAAAGCCACTAAATAATTAGAGACGCATTATGGCAAAAGTAACCAGTAAAAAACGCAAAGTAGTTGTTGAAGCCTTTGGGGAAGCCCATATCAATGCATCATTTAACAACATCATTATTTCTCTAACCAACAATAAAGGTGAGGTCATCACTTGGTCCTCTGCTGGAAAGATGGGTTTTAGAGGATCCAAAAAGAACACTCCTTATGCTGCACAAACCGCTGCCGAAGACGCCTCTAAAGTGGCTATCGAAGCTGGATTAAGAAAAGTTAAGGTGTATGTCAAAGGGCCTGGGAATGGACGTGAGTCTGCCATAAGAACCCTACACAATAGTGGTATAGAAGTTACTGAAATCATCGACGTTACCCCACTACCACACAATGGTTGTCGCCCCCCCAAAAGAAGAAGAGTATAATTATTAACCCGTTATCGAAGGATTAGACCTTAATTCATAACAAAAACATTTTACATGGCAAGATACATCGGTCCAAAATCAAAAATTGCTAGAAAATTTGGAGAGCCTATTTTCGGAGCTGATAAAGCTTTTGAGAAAAGGAATTACCCCCCTGGCCAACATGGAAACAACAGAAGGAGAGGAAAGAAATCTGAATATGCAATTCAATTGCTTGAAAAGCAAAAAGCAAAATACACCTATGGTATTCTCGAACGTCAGTTCAGAAATATCTTTGAAAAGGCGAGTAGCAGTAAAGGAGTCACTGGTGAGGTACTCCTCCAGTTGTGTGAGTCCAGATTAGACAATGTGGTTTATCGTTTGGGTATTGCACCCTCCCGAAACGCAGCACGGCAACTTGTCTCCCATCGACACATCACGGTAAATGATAATTTGGTGAACATTCCTTCTTACACCCTTCAACCCGGAGACAAGATAGGTATCAGAGAAAAATCAAAATCCTTACATGCGATCACCACTTCTTTGGAAGCCAATTCATCCGTTTATGAATGGATGACTTGGAACAACGACACTTATGAGGGCAATTTCGTTAGCGTTCCCCAACGCGTTCAAATCCCGGAAAACATTAAAGAGCAATTGATTGTTGAATTGTACTCTAAATAATTTAATCACAGGAAGAATAAAACTATGGCAATATTAAATTTCCAAAAACCCGATAAGGTTATTATGATCGACTCCTCAGAGCATGAGGGAAAATTCGAATTTCGACCCCTTGAGCCAGGATATGGTCTGACCGTGGGCAATGCCCTACGCAGGGTACTATTATCTTCCTTGGAAGGTTTTGCAGTTACCTCGGTTAAAATAGAAAATATAGAGCATGAGTTTTCTACCATCCCCGGTGTGGTGGAGGATGTTACAGAAATCATTCTCAACCTAAAACAAATTCGATTTAAAAGACAAATTGAAGATGTGGAGGATGAAAAAGTAACCCTAATGTTTGGAGGTCAAGATCAGCTAAAAGCTGGAGACTTCCAGAAGTTTATTTCTGGTTTTCAAGTGCTCAATCCTGATTTGGTCATCTGTAACCTTGAAAAAGGTGTTCAGCTAAATTTAGAGGTGACCATTGAAAAAGGCAGGGGATATGTTCCCGCAGAAATGAACAAGAAGGGCAATTCTGAATTTGGTGTTATTTCCATCGATTCTATTTTTACTCCCGTCAAAAATGTAAAGTACAGCATTGAGAACTATCGCGTTGAGCAAAAAACAGATTATGAAAAGTTGGTTTTTGAAATCATCACCGACGGTTCGATTCATCCAAAAGATGCATTAACAGAAGCGGCCAAAACCCTAATTCACCACTTTCTGTTGTTCTCCGACGAGCGCATCACATTGGAGGCCGACGAAATTGCTCAAGCAGAGACCTATGACGAAGAGTCGTTGCACATGAGACAGTTGCTCAAAACCAAACTCATCGATATGGATTTGTCTGTTAGGGCTTTGAATTGTCTTAAAGCCGCAGAGGTAGATACTCTTGGAGATTTGGTATCCTACAACAAAAACGACCTCATGAAATTTAGAAATTTTGGTAAAAAATCACTGACCGAATTGGAGGAGTTGGTGGTACTAAAAGGTTTGTCGTTTGGTATGGATTTGACCAAATACAAATTAGATAAAGACTAGTTTTTTAGATCACAAATCATGAAGCACGGAAAAAAAGTCAACCACCTGGGTAGAAAAGTAGCCCATAGAAAATCTATGTTGGCCAATATGGCTAGCTCATTGATCGAACACAAACGCATCAATACCACGGTAGCTAAAGCCAAGGCCTTGAAGCAGTTTGTCGAACCTCTGATTACAAAATCCAAAAATGATACTACTCACAACAGACGTTTGGCCTTTAGTGCATTGCGCAACAAATATGCTGTAACGGAACTTTTTAGAGATATCGCTCAAAAAGTTGGGGATCGTCCTGGTGGATACACCCGTGTGATCAAATTGGGCAACCGTTTGGGAGACAATGCTTCCATGGCGATGATCGAGTTGGTGGATTATAATGAGGTTTATAATACAGAAAAAGCCGCTGCCAATAAATCGACCCGTAGGAGTCGCTCACGAAAAAAGTCGGGTGCATCTGAAAGTACAGCGGTTTCCGAATCTACAGATGCTGTAGAAGAACAGCCAACTGAAAATAAGGCGGCTGAAGTAACCGAAAAATCCGCTCCCAAAGCCAAGGAGAAAGCGGAAAAAAAAGAGGAGGATAACAAAGCAACGGAATCTGAAAATGAGGAAGATGCTTAAGTTATATCATTGTTGATAATTTAAACTTTTTATAAAGGATGAGCTTTTTAGTTTATCCTTTTTTTTATGTTATTTTGTGTGCAATTATGACGTATAAAACAAGAAAAAAAGCACTATTGTTATTGGCCGATGGTACTAAGTTTTTCGGTAAAGCCGTAGCTTCAGAAGGTACCCGTTTTGGTGAGATTTGTTTTAATACCGGGATGACAGGCTATCAAGAAATTTTTACCGACCCTTCCTATTTTGGTCAGTTGATGGTCACTACCAACGCACACATAGGAAATTATGGTGTGCATTCGGAGGACTCTCAATCCGACGGGATCAAAATTGCTGGGTTGATCTGTAAAAATTTTAGTTATGAATATTCCAGACCCCTAGCCGATTCATCTTTGGAGGCTTATTTAGAGGAAAACGACCTTTTTGCCATTTCCGATGTGGATACACGCGCCTTGGTGAACTACATCAGAGAAAACGGTGCCATGAATGCCGTGATCAGTACTGATGTGGATCAAGAGGATGAATTGATGAAAGCACTTCAGGAATTTCCAAGTATGGAGGGATTGGAGCTGGCCTCTAAAGTGTCAACCAAAGCCCCCTATTTTTATGGTGATCCCGATGCCGAATTTAAAGTTGCCGCCCTTGATTTGGGGGTAAAGACCAATATCCTCAGGCATTTGTCCAATCGAGGAATGTACATCAAAGTTTTTCCGTATAATACTTCTTTTAAACAAATGCAGGAGTGGCAACCCGATGGATTTTTCATTTCCAACGGACCAGGAGACCCTGACCCCCTTCACGCTGCACAAAAATTGGCTCAAGAGATCATCGAACACAATCTTCCACTTTTCGGAATATGCTTGGGACATCAAATCATTGCCTTGGCCAATGGGATTCCAACCTATAAGATGTTTAATGGACACAGAGGCATCAACCATCCCGTGATCAATTTATCGACTGGGAAAGGGGAAATTACCTCCCAAAATCACGGTTTTGCCGTGGACAAAGATGCTGCAGAGGAGCATACAGAAGTAGAGATCAGCCACCTTCATCTCAACGATCAAACCGTTGCTGGACTTAAGATGAAAAACAAAAACTGTTTTTCCGTACAGTATCACCCTGAGGCAGGTCCTGGTCCGAATGATGCCACCTATCTGTTTGATGAGTTTTACGAAAACATCAAAAATCACACCACCAAAAAATAACAACCAAATTAATTTAAACACGAATGAGCGTAATTATTGAAGTCCATGCGAGGCAAATTTTCGATTCCAGAGGGAACCCTACTGTTGAGGTAGACGTAACCACAGAGAATGGAATTACGGGCCGTGCGGCAGTCCCCTCTGGGGCATCCACAGGAGAACACGAAGCCGTTGAATTGCGAGATGGAGGCAATGCCTATATGGGAAAAGGCGTTTCTCAGGCAGTGAAGAATGTCAATGAGATTCTGGCTCAGGAGTTGATTGGCGTTTCTGTTTTTGAGCAAAACAAAATCGACCAAATCATGATCGATTTGGATGGAACGTCCAACAAATCCAAACTGGGAGCCAATGCCATTTTGGGGATCTCTTTGGCTGCCGCCAAAGCAGCTGCCAATGAATTGGGTTTACCCCTCTATCGCTATGTAGGCGGTGTGAGTGCCCATACTCTCCCTGTCCCCATGATGAACATCATCAATGGAGGATCCCATTCCGATGCACCTATCGCTTTTCAAGAATTTATGGTCATGCCCATCGGGGCAGAGAGCTTTACCCATGCCATGCAAATGGGATCTGAAATTTTCCATCACCTAAAAAAAGTGCTCCACAGCCGAGGATTGAGTACCGCCGTTGGCGATGAAGGAGGTTTTGCCCCCACACTGGACGGTACGGAAGACGCACTGGACACCATCCTCAAAGCCATTGAAAATGCTGGGTATAAACCGGGTAGTGAGGTCAAAATCGCCTTAGATTGTGCTGCTGCAGAATTTTATGAGAATGGCGTTTACGATTACACTAAGTTTGAAGGAGATAAGGGCGTCAAAAGAACTTCGGAAGAGCAAGCCCAATATCTGGCTGAGCTTTCAGCGAAATACCCCATTATCTCCATCGAGGATGGAATGGATGAAAACGACTGGGAAGGCTGGAAAACTCTCACCGAAAAAGCGGGAGACCGTGTGCAGTTGGTGGGAGACGATCTTTTCGTGACCAATGTCACACGACTGTCGAGAGGAATAGCGGAAGGCATTGCCAACTCCATATTGATCAAAGTCAATCAAATCGGTACCTTATCTGAAACCATCGCTGCGGTTGAAATGGCCCATCGAGCGGGCTATACCTCGGTCATGTCTCACCGCTCTGGTGAAACCGAAGACAATACCATTGCCGACCTTGCCGTGGCCCTGAATACGGGTCAGATCAAAACCGGATCGGCTTCCAGAAGCGACCGCATGGCCAAATACAACCAACTTTTGAGAATTGAAGAGGAACTAGACTATGCAGCCATCTATCCTCAGGAAAAAGCGTTTAACGTGTAGTAAAATTTAACCAGGAGACGGCATGGGTTAAGTCCACTTCGATTCCTTTGTTTTTTGACGCTCATTTCATTATTTTTACCGTTCTTTATTATACCTATGGCAGACCAAGTTGAACTAATTTACAAAGGAGAAAAATATACATTTCCCGTAGTACACGGCTCAGAAAATGAAGCTGCTGTCGATATCAAAAACTTAAGAGCAAAAACGGGTTTGATCACCCTTGACCCAGGATTTAAAAATACTGGTGCTTGCCAAAGTGAGATCACCTTTCTCAATGGTGAGGAGGGTATACTGCGCTATCGTGGTTACGACATTGAAGACTTGGCCAACAACAATTCTTTTATTGAAGTAGCTTATTTGCTGATTTTTGGAGACTTGCCCACGACCGAGCAATTGGATCAATTTGAAGACGAAATCAGAGAATACGCTTTGGTGGACGAGGATTTTAAAATCATTCTTAAGAGTTTTCCCAAATCGGCTCATCCTATGGGGATACTGTCTTCATTGACCTCTGCTTTAATAGCTTTTAACCCTTCCTCGGTAGACATCAACTCTGAAAAGGAATTTCATGAAGCCATCATCATGCTGTTGGCCAAGTTTCCTGTTTTGGCTTCTTGGACCCATAGAAAAATGAAGGGCTTGCCCCTTAACTACCCCAACTACGAACTCAGATATACGGAAAATTTGGCGCATATGATGTTTAGGATGCCCAATAAGTCCTTTGAACCCAGTAAAACCTTGGTCAGTACTTTGAATAAACTGTTGATCTTACATGCCGATCACGAGCAAAATTGCTCCACTTCCACGGTTCGGATGGTGGGGTCTTCGCATGCTGGACTTTTTGCTTCCATCGCTTCGGGGATATCGGCCTTGTGGGGACCCTTGCACGGGGGTGCCAACCAAGCGGTCATCGAAATGCTAGAGGAAATCAAAAATGACGGGGGAGATACAAAGAAATTTATGGCCAAAGCCAAAGACAAGAACGATCCTTTCCGACTCATGGGCTTTGGACACCGTGTTTACAAAAACTTTGACCCAAGGGCCAAGATCATTAAAAAAGCCGCCGATGAGGTGCTCTCTGAACTGGGCATTGACGACCCTGTTTTGGACATCGCCAAAAGACTGGAAAAAGAGGCCCTTGATGATCCCTATTTTGTGGATCGCAAGCTCTACCCCAATGTGGATTTTTATTCCGGGATCATCTACCGTGCCCTAGGCATCCCCACCGAAATGTTTACGGTGATGTTTGCCATTGGCCGATTGCCGGGTTGGATTGCTCAGTGGAAAGAAATGCGATTTAATAAAGAGCCCATCGGACGACCCCGACAAATTTATACGGGGCATACCCATCGCAAATTATAGTTGTTATAGATCTTCGATCCCCGGAAGCTGGTTGGTCGCCTTTTCCGCACTGAGTTTTGAAAAAAACTTAAAGGTAGCCTTGGTGTCGGCTGCTACTTTTACAAACTGCTTGTCTTTATAGATGGAATATTCCTTCGCCTTGCCCTTGTATAAGGTCAATTTGTAATAAGGAATCACCAAAGCATAGGTTTCCAAGAGGCTTCTAAACCGCAGGATGATTCCCTTGGGGCGCAATTCGATATTGCAGGTATTGCGGTTGTTGTCCAACACCAAAAGGTTGTGTATATCGATAGAGGTTTGGGTAATCACAAGTTTGGAAGACCCTATCCCCCCTTTGGCCCAGCGTTCCCTTAAAGAAAAAGGTTTGCCCACGGCAGTCTCAATCTTTTCCTTAACCTCCGGTTCATTATAGGAGACGTTTAATAGCATTTTTTATTTCAAAGATAAGTCATTGTCTATTCTCAAGATAGTTTGGCGTTTATAATTATCTTTGGGCTTTGTTTATGGAATCCTTAGCACAATTACTTTCCCCATCGGTAACGGAATATTTATCCTCGGCCTACACCCTATCGGAGCCTACCCTTGAATTTCAGGCCACCCGAAAAGATTTTGAAGGGGACATTACTTTGGTTCTTTTTCCATTGTTAAAATTGACCCGTCAAAACCCTGTGGTTTTGGGTGAAAAAATTGGGGAATATTTGGTGGAAAATGTCCCCAATGTTTCTCATTATAACGTGGTAAGCGGATTTTTAAACCTTTCCATTTCGGATGCCTATTATTTAGGCTTTTTGGAGTCGTTTTTGGCTGTTGAGGATTATGGGCATACTACTGCCGATAAGGATGATCCCACGGTTATGGTGGAGTTTTCCTCTCCCAATTCCAACAAACCCTTGCATTTGGGGCATATTCGGAACAACCTATTGGGACATTCGGTGTCCAAAATCCTGGAGGCCAACGGCAATCATGTGATCAAAACCCAGATCATCAATGATCGCGGGATCCATATTTGTAAATCCATGTTGGCTTGGCAACGCTTTGGAGACGGAGAGACCCCAGAAAGCTCCGGCCTTAAGGGGGATCAATTGGTGGGCAAATACTATGTGCTGTTTGAAACCAAATACCGAGAGCAAGTCTCGGAATTGATCAATCAAGGAAAGTCGCAAGAGGAGGCAGAGAAAAATACCCCCTTGCTGTTGGAAGCCCAACAGATGTTGCGGGATTGGGAAAATAATGATCCAAAAGTCAGAAAACTTTGGGCGCAAATGAATCAGTGGGTGTATGACGGTTTTGAATCGACTTACCAAAAACTGGGGATCGACTTTGATTCTTATTATTACGAAAGTGAAACTTATTTGTTAGGGAAATCCATCATTCAGGAAGGCCTAGAGAAAGGGGTGTTTTATACCCGCGAGGATGGCTCGGTATGGATCGACCTGACGGATGAAGGTTTGGATGAAAAATTATTGCTGCGCTCCGATGGTACAGCGGTTTATATGACCCAAGACATCGGTACAGCCACCCAAAGGGTGGCCGATCATCCCCAAGTGGGAGGGATGGTCTATACAGTGGGCAACGAACAGGACTATCATTTTAAGGTGCTGTTTTTGGTGCTTCAAAAATTGGGTTATGATTGGGCCGATTCTCTTTTTCATTTGAGTTATGGAATGGTGGACTTGCCCAGCGGGAAAATGAAAAGCCGAGAAGGTACCGTGGTGGATGCAGATGACCTGATTGTGCAAATGAAAAATACGGCCAGAACCATCGCTACCGAACACGGGAAAATTGAGGGTCTGGACGAATCCGAACGTAACGATCTTTTTGAGAAGATCGGTTTGGGGGCTTTGAAATACTTTATTCTCAAGGTCGATCCTAAAAAGAGGATCTTATTTGACCCGGAGGCCTCCGTAGATTTTAACGGGAATACTGGCCCATTTATACAATACGCCTATGCACGGATTCAATCTTTGTTGAGACGGGTAGGGGAAGATGTGCAAATTCATAAGGATTTGCCCTTGGATGCCAAGGAAAAAGAGATCCTCAAACAGTTAAGTGCCTATCCTGTTTTGGTTCAAACGGCAGGGGAGCAGTACAGTCCAGCTTTGGTGGCCAATTATTTGTATGATTTGGTCAAATTATTCAACTCTTTTTATCAGAATGTCAGTGTCTTTGGTGAGACGGATGCCGATATGCAATCCATGCGTTTGATGCTGTGCAAGGCTGTTGCGCAGAACATTGAATCTGCCAGTTCATTATTGGGTATTTCTTTACCCAATCGTATGTAAAAAAAAATCGCTCCGAAGAGCGATTTTTATTTTTTGTAGTATTTGTACTACATGGATGGTGTTTACTTAGAGCTTACAGCCAAGTTATAAACGACTAAACCGAATCCAATTTTGTTGATTGCATCACCAACGTTATAAATAACGTCCATGGGAAGACCACCAAAGATTCCGCTGTACCATCCCTCAGTTCCAGCCATATATCCTATAGGATAGATTGCCCAACCGATGAATACAAACTTTAAAAGCGTTTTGTGAGCTGAAAGAACAGCACCACCAGCAGCTTCTGCTAGCTTGGCAGCTCCACCTTTCCAGATTTCATAAACGATGGCGAAGTAAGCCAATCCAGAGATAAGACCCCACAATGCAGGACCTTGACCGGTAGTGTGAACAGCTTCTCCAAAGTAACCTGTTACCAACATGATTACAGAAAGGAAAATTAGTTTCCACATCAAAGACTTAGTGGCTCCAGCCGCTTTCAAAATAAGGTAAAACTCAACACACATTAATGGTACGGTCAACACCCAGTCAACATATCGGAAGAATGTTGGAGAGGTGGCATTAGTTGCCCAGTAGTCTCTCATGTACCAGTAGTGTACTGCAGCGATAAAGGTAATCAAACCTGATACCAAAATAGAAGTTCTCCATTTGTTGTCAAATGAATTCATCGATAGGAAGAAAAACGCTGATGCTGCCATCATCGCCATACAACCTACGAAGAAAGTGAACCCTACATAATCGTCTGTAGCCATCGCTGGCGCTACAGCAGACAAATTAAAAAGATTTTCCATAATAAAATAAATTATTTATTTTGTTTAGGTAAATTTAAAAAAAATTAAACTTACCAACTATATTAATAGATATTTTTTGGCAAAAATTTTAACAATTTAATGATTCGGACTCCTAAATATTACCAAATCGGTATTTATATCACTTTTTTGTTTATGGTGCTAGTCCCTTTATTACCAGTAAGTTTTGTTAATATTTTATGGGGTTTTGGGATCTTGACACTCGGGATTTTACACGGGGCAAATGATATTGAAATAATTGCTAAAAATTTTAAAGGAAAGTTAAATAATCTCTATTTGAAGTCCATTTTTATGTATTTAGCGGTTGTTTTGCTGGGGGCGCTCTTCTTTTTTACGCTTCCCGGGCTTGCACTACTCATTTTTGTCCTTTTTAGTAGTTACCACTTTGGAGAACAACATTGGGGGGATCGTTTGCCCCTTAGTCTTTCTCATTTTGGATTTTATATTCTCTATGGTGCTTTTATATTCTTTTTGATGTTTGTCCTTCAATATGAGTCGGTGGTGGAGGTCATCCATAAGATTTCGGCTTACCGATTGGATTTTGAGTTTTTTCTTTATACCCTGATTACCTTAGGCTTGTTGTTGTTGATTGCTTTGGGGGTGTACCCTATTACTCGCTTCCATTGGTTGAGGGAAGTTGTTTTACTGCTCTTGTTGGCGGGTATTTTTTATGTAGGCTCGCTCTTGTTTGCTTTTGCTTTCTACTTTGTGGTTTGGCATAGTATACCCTCATTGAAAGATCAACTCCAATTCCTCTACGAAGACAAGAATTTAACATCTTTTGGAAAGTATTTCAAAAGTTCATTATGGTATTGGTTGGCGTCTTTGACCTCTCTTTTTTTGGTATATCAATACGTAGATTTTGAGGCGGATTATTTTATGCCCTTGTTTTTTTCTTTTTTGGCAGCCATTACTTTCCCCCATACAGTAGTGATTGGATTCATGAAACACAAAAATGATTGAATAGACCTTATTTTTAATGGGATTAAAATTTTAAATTTGTTCATTCCAATTCAATTCTCATGTTTGATAATTTAAGCACCAAACTGGAGCGTGCCTTCAAGGTTTTAAAAGGACACGGAAAAATCACCGAAATTAATGTAGCCGAAACCATCAAAGAAATCAGAAGGGCCTTACTGGATGCCGACGTTAATTTTAAGATTGCCAAGGAGTTTACCAATAGGGTAAAGGAAAAGGCGCTGGGTGAAAAAGTCTTGACGAGTCTCCAACCCGGACAGCTCATGGTAAAGATTGTCAAAGATGAGTTGACTGAATTGATGGGCAATAGTGCCGAGGAAATTTCTCTATCTTCAAGCCCCTCGGTGGTTTTGATGTCGGGCCTACAAGGTTCTGGGAAAACCACCTTTAGTGGGAAACTGGCCCTTTACCTGAAAAATAAGAAGAAAAAGAATCCAATGTTGGTGGCTTGTGATGTTTATCGTCCTGCTGCCATTGACCAATTGGGGGTTTTGGGCGAGCAGATTGATGTTCCAGTCTACAGCGACTTGGAGGAAAAAAATCCGGTAAAAATTGCTCAAGCTGCTATTCAGCTGGCCAAACAACAAAACAATGATGTGGTGATCATCGATACCGCCGGACGATTGGCAGTAGATGAAGTTTTAATGAAGGAAATCTCCGATATTCATCAAACGGTTCAACCCGACGAAACACTTTTTGTAGTCGATGCGATGACCGGTCAGGATGCAGTGAATACCGCCAAAGCCTTTCATGATGCCCTAAATTTCGAAGGTGTTATTCTGACCAAACTCGACGGGGACACCCGAGGAGGGGCAGCACTTTCAATTAAGTCGGTGGTCAATAAGCCAATTAAGTTTATTGGAACGGGAGAAAAGATGGAGGCACTGGATGTGTTTTATCCGGAGCGAATGGCCGATCGTATTTTGGGTATGGGGGACGTGGTGTCCTTGGTGGAGCGCGCTCAAGAGCAGTTTGATGAGGCAGAAGCACGAAAAATCAATAAGAAAATTGCCAAAAATCAATTTGGCTTTGACGATTTCCTGTCCCAAATCCAGCAGGTGAAGAAGATGGGAAACATGAAGGATCTCATGGGAATGATACCCGGTGCCAGTAAAATGATGGGCGATACCGAGATCGACGACGACGCGTTTAAATACATCGAAGCCATTATTGGCTCCATGACTCCGAAAGAACGTTCCCAACCCGATGTATTGAATCACAGTCGTAAAAGCAGAATTGCTAAAGGTTCGGGCCGAGACATCAATGAAGTCAACCAACTCATAAAGCAGTTCAATCAAATGAGCAAGATGATGAAGATGATGCAAGGGGGAAAAGGAAAACAAATGATGCAAATGCTTCAAGGATTTAAATAGATTATGCAAATACTAGACGGAAAAAAGTTGTCCCAAGAGATTAAGGAAGAAATCAAGCAGGCAGTGAGCTTGCGCAAAGAAAAAGGGGAGAAAATTCCGCATTTGGCTGCTGTTTTGGTGGGAAACGACGGAGCCAGTCTCACCTATGTAGGGAGTAAAGTGCGATCCTGTGAGCAGGTAGGCTTTCAATCGACTTTGATTCGATTGGAGAGCAGTATAACCGAGGATGCCTTGCTATCAAAAATTAAGGAGTTGAATCAAGATGATTCGCTGGATGGCTATATCGTTCAATTGCCCCTCCCCAAGCATATTGATGAAGAAAAAATTCTATTGGCCGTAGATCCCAAAAAGGATGTGGATGGTTTCCACCCCTCTAATTTTGGCCGTATGGCTTTGGAGATGGATGCATTCATTCCAGCGACCCCTTTTGGAATTATGGAAATGCTCAGAAGAAACGATATTGACATTTCGGGTAAACATTGTGTGGTGATTGGACGAAGTCATATTGTGGGTAGACCCATAAGTATTTTGATGAGTCAAAAAGGCAATCCTGGTAACGCTACGGTTACCCTAGCACATAGTAGGACTAAAAATATTGAACAGCTGACCCAAAGAGCAGATATCATTGTCTCGGCACTTGGTATTCCTGAGTTTCTAAAGGCCGATATGGTCAAAGAAGGGGTCATTGTGATTGATGTTGGAATTACCAGAGTTCCCGATGAAAACCACCCCAAAGGCTATGCCATCAAAGGAGACGTCGCTTATGAGGAAGTAGCCAAAAAATCGAGTTTCATTACCCCAGTGCCGGGTGGAGTAGGTCCTATGACCATTGCAATGTTGCTCAAGAATACTTTGCTTTCGTGTGAGCGTAATGCCTAGAAGGAATTATGTTGTTTTCTTTTTTTCTAGAGGATTTTCTTCCAAATTGTAAATGGTCAGTATCATCAGACCAAAGGCAACACTTGAAATAATCAATAACACATTGGTGAGTCCGCTTACCCCAAAAGAGAGCCTGATCAAGATCGTACAGATTACGAATCCTGTATTTCTTATCAATTGGCTGTAACGCTCTGTATATTGGAAAGAAAGGAGCAATATTAAAACGTCTGCTAAAATCAGAATGGTGAAAAATTCATTGTAAAAAATGGTATTGATGTCAGAAGTTACTTGCAGGTAAATTAACCCATAAATCCAATTGAAAACACTAGTGAGGGAGGTGATGATTAGGATAGGTAATAAAATTAGACTTACGGCTTTTTTGGAGGCGACAAAACTTTGTAGATTGGGATTGAGGGGTTTGTTGGGAAGTCTAGATCGTCCTTTGTTGAACAAGAAAATCAAAAAGAAAATGATCAATACACCCATAACATCATATATCAATTGCACATTTTCTGGTGTACTCATCCAGTTGGCCTTCAAGTTTATTTTGGGAATGTCTCCAAAAATTCTTCGAATGAGGATGAGTGAAATGATTTCAAATTGCTTGGAAACCGATGTGGTGAAAGATCGGGGGAGATTGACAACCAGTAAATAGATTTCAAATACCAAGACAATTGAGAAAGGAGTGTAGATGGCAGAGATCGGGTCGATCAATAGACTGCCTTCGATGGGGACATGGAACCAGCTGTATTTTTTGGCGTAGATCAGAATCAGGTGTATGATGAATCCGGTCATGGACAACCACAAGGTAGCTCGTTCTACGTTTTTTTGATTTTTCTCAGAGAAAATCCTTATAAAAATCTTATCGATAAAATGGTGCCAAGGCTTCATTTACTATGATTTGTAAAGACTAGGGAATATACCAAATATACTTTTTTTTGGTCAAATTTTGTGAGACCAATGGTTTATCTTTGTGGCGATGGATTTTAAGACCCAGGAAAAAATGTTGGAGGAAGGGACTTTGCTTCCCTTGATGGAAGCTTTCTATACCCTCCAGGGGGAAGGCTATCATAAAGGGAGTGCGGCCTATTTTATCCGAGTAGGAGGGTGTGATGTTGGTTGCCACTGGTGCGATGTTAAGGAAAGTTGGAATCCCGAATTGCATCCCCCTACAGCCGTTGACAAGATCATAGCCTCCGCCAAAGAATATTCTAGTGTAGTCGTGGTGACGGGAGGTGAGCCTTTAATGTGGAACATGGATCCATTGACCCAAGGGTTGAAATTACTTTCTATGAAAACCCATATCGAAACCTCTGGCGCCTATCCTTTGAGTGGACTTTGGGACTGGTTCTGTTTGTCACCCAAAAAAAACAAAGCGCCTGAACCGGAAGCTTACAAAATTGCCGATGAATTGAAAATGATTATTCACAACCTCGATGATTTTCGTTTTGCGGAGGAAGAATCCAAAAAAGTTGGTTCAGATTGTAAGTTGTATTTACAACCAGAGTGGAGCAAGCGAGAAAAAATGATACCTTTAATTGTGGATTACGTCATGAAAAACACCCAGTGGAAGGTCTCTCTGCAAACGCATAAATACCTTAATATTCCATAGTGAGCCGGGCCAGATAGTCCCAGTTTTCTCCCTCCATAACCCGTTCGGCATAAAGTCCAATTTGCGCCGCATGGTGATGCAGCAGATCATAGCCTACATAGAGCCATGGAAACATTTCTTGCTTTCCTCGATATCTGATACCGTATTCGAGTTCCCCGTAATAATGATTTGCCGGTATGATTTTTTCTCCTGCTGAATTTTCATCGAACAGATAGATTAAATCGGAGGAGTCCAAAAGGATTTGTCCTTGGGGACGGATTAAGGTTTTTAGTTTTTCCAGCAAGTGAGGCAGTTGATCGAGTCGTCCGCAGATGCCTGGACCATTCATCAGTAGGAGAAGGGTGTCGAAAGTGTCGCCTTGAAATTCGAAGATAGATTGCTGGTGTAGGCGTTGGATTCCTCTGTTGTGAGCAGTTTTTATGGCACCAGCAGACTTGTCAATTCCAGTGACTTCTAATTTTTTTTGGTTTTGTAAATAGAGTCCATGGCTTCCCGCTCCACATCCTACATCTAATATTTTTCCTTGAGACAGTTCCATTGCTTTTTGCTCAATGGATGGCATTTGATCGAAATTTCTAAAAAAATAGCCAATGGGGACGGGGTCATTTTCGGTTAAGCTGGTCCAAGTAATCAGTTCTTGGTCTCCAGGGGTGCAGTGGTAGTCCCATAGGGCAGCACCAAAAACATCTTTTTCTTCATTCATCCCTTTTGGGCTTCTAGGGATAAATGAGGTATTGCTCCCTAATGATTTTAAATTTTTTAAGATCATTCGCCCAAGATTTTCGGATCTGTTCTTCACTCATGCCTTGTGCCAGTTGTTTTTCCAGGTTTTTGTTTCCTGCGATTCTAAAAAATCCCTTTTTAAAAAAATGGTCTTGGTCGGGATAATCATTGTAGGCTTGAATCAACCATTTCAATTCAATTTTTGTGGGTCGCTTATGATTTCTTAAGTCTTTACCAAAACACTTTTGACCTTTAAGTTTTGGATTTTTGGCTCCGTAATTGGGTTGAGGAACAAAAGAAAAAGGGGTCTTGGGCAACTGGGGATGACCGAAAACTTGAAACTGCATTTCAGTTCCTCTACCAACACTGATCTCCGTTGGCTCCAAAAGACACAGGCTGGGGTAGAGGGCTATGGACTGTGCATTGGGGAGATTGGGAGAGGGCCTTAATGGAATTTCATAGGGGGTTTGATGGGTGTAGTTTTTCAAGGGTACTACGGTTAAATCGCATGAAATGTCCCCCGCCAACCATCGTTCTCCATTGATCATTTGGGCATATTCCCCAATGGTCATCCCTGGTACGATTGGAACGGGATGCATGCCAACAAAACTCTTGCAGTCCTCTTCCAAAACAGGGCCATCGGTATAATGGGTGTTGGGGTTGGGTCGGTCGAGGAGTATGACAGCTATGCCGTTTTCTGCACAAGCCTCCATGACATAGTGAAGGGTAGAAAGATAGGTGTAGAATCTTACGCCTACATCTTGAAGGTCGAAGAGCATCACCGAAATTCCCTCTAAATGCTCCGCAGCAGGTTTTTTGTTGTCCCCATAGAGGGAGAGGATTGGAAGTCCAGTTTTGACGTCTTTTTCATCGGCTACACTTTCTCCAGCATCGGCATCCCCCCTAAAGCCGTGCTCCGGGGCATAAACTTTTTTGATGTTAATTCCTAGAGACAGCAGGGTGTCCACCAGGTGGGTGTCTGCCCCCACCAAGCTGGCTTGATGCGCTACAATACCAACTTGTTTTCCATGAAGCATTTCAATGTAGGTTTCTATTTGTGATGCTCCAGTGGTGAGTTGGTTTTGTCCTTTACAGATCAATATTCCCCCAGAGAAAAGACAAAATAAAAATGTAATTTTGAAAGTAGCTTTCATAAAAAAATAGATTTGAATTTACCCTTTTTTATTGCCAAACGGATGCGGTTTAACCCTTCAAACAAAGGTACTGTTTCTGTTCAAATAATTAAAATTGCCAAGGTGGCAGTAGCATTGGGAATGTCTATGATTTTAATTGCAGTGGCTACAGGTAAGGGCTTACAGCAAGAGATTCAAGAGAAGACGGTGGCTTTTAATGGTCATTTGGTGGTCGCTCCTTTTGAGAATAGCGAATCACAATTGTCGATCTTACCCCTGAGGGAAGATTCCAAGCTTATTGAAATTTTAAAAAATGAAGCAGGGGTTACCCATGTCCATGGTATTGCCCTAAAAGGAGGCCTTTTGAAATCCTCCGAACAGTTTGAAGGAATTATTTTTAAAGGGGTGACAGAAGATTACCCCTGGGGTAAATTGCAATCTTTTTTGGTGGAGGGAACCTTCCCCGATCTGACTGGTGATCCCTCCAACGAGATATTCCTTTCAAAAACCATTGCAAGACGACTGTCTGTTGAGCCTGGAGATGAACTTACGGCTTATTTCCAGAGTTCTAACAATCAACAATTACCCAACCAAAGGAAATTTAAAATTGTTGGGTTGTTTTTATCAGGCTTCCCTGATTTTGATGATAATTTTGTGTTGGGGGATTTGCGTCATATTCAGCGAATGAACAAGTGGAAGGAGGATGAAATAGGGGCTTACGAAATCTTTACCACCGATTTGAAAACTGCCATTTCTTCAGGGCCCTCGATTTATCGTAAGATCCCCTCTGATCTCGATGTGATCGAGATAACAAGACAATACGCTTCCATCTTTCAATGGATTTCTCTATTTGATTTTAATATACTGATTATTATCATCGTGATGATCATCGTGGGGGTGATCAATATGTCCACGGCCCTATTGGTTCTGATTTTGGAACGCTCCAACATGATTGGTTTATTCAAGTCCATCGGTGCAGATAATCGTTTGATTCAAAAAATATTTTTATACAACGGTGTTAGCATAATGGGACAAGGGTTATTGTGGGGTAACTTTATTGGAATAGGTTTTTACTTTATTCAAAAATATTGGGGGTTGATTCGTTTGGATCCAGAAACGTATTATGTTAGTGTGGCTCCTGTATCTCTTGATTTTATTGATGTATTGTCCTTAAATATTGGGTTTCTTTTGGTCAGTAGTTTGCTGCTTTGGATTCCCTCTATGATTATCAGTGGAATCAGTCCAGCTCGAGTATTACGTTTTCGTTAGGAAGTTTCCATTTTGTTTGGGATATGGTATCTTTGCAACTAAATACTATAGATGAATTATTCCAACAATATTTTAGAAACCATCGGCAATACACCTTTGGTCCGTCTCAATACCATCACCAAAGAAATTCCTGCCTTGGTTTTGGCTAAAATTGAAAGTTTTAATCCGGGCAATTCCGTTAAAGATCGTATGGCGCTCAAAATGGTAGAGGACGCAGAAGCGGACGGCCGCCTTCAACCAGGTGGCGTGATTATCGAAGGCACATCTGGTAATACCGGAATGGGTTTGGCCTTGGCCGCCATCGTTAAAGGGTATCGTCTGATTTGTGTTTCCAATGACAAACAATCCAAAGAGAAATTTGACGTATTGCGTGCCATGGGTGCCGAGGTGGTGGTTTGTCCTACTGATGTCGCTCCAGAAGATCCCCGATCCTATTATAGTGTTTCCAAAAGGCTTTCGGAGGAAACCCCGCATTCTTGGTATGTGAATCAATATGACAACCCCTCAAATGCAGTAGCCCACTACGAGCAGACGGGTCCTGAGATTTGGAAACAAACCGATGGAAAAATCACACATTTTGTGGTGGGAGTAGGGACAGGTGGAACCATTTCTGGAGTGGCTAAATTTTTAAAGGAACAAAATCCAAATATCAAAATTTGGGGTATAGACACCTATGGATCGGTTTTTAAAAAGTACCATGAAACTGGAATATTTGATAAAAATGAAATTTACCCATATGTTACCGAAGGGATTGGAGAGGATATTCTTCCAGAAAATGTGGATTTTAGTTTGATTGATCAATTTGAAAAAGTCACGGATCAAGATGCTGCTGTTTACACCCGAAAGTTGGCCCGTGAGGAGGGCATATTTGCTGGAAACTCTTGCGGTGCTGCCGTGAAAGGAGTTTTACAATTGAAGCATCATTTTGGTCCTGATGATGTGGTGGTGGTTTTACTCCACGATTCAGGGAGTCGTTACATCGGAAAGATTTACAACGATGACTGGATGATCGAAAAAGGTTTTATGGAAAAATGATCGATTAATAGTAATTGTCGATCTGTAGTTTTTTGTACAATCCCCTGTTGTTTCTTCTGTAGATACTAAAATCAAAGATGATACTTATTTCAAAAATACTGGGTGAAAAGACAGTACCTGGTTTTCGGTTGGGGAAGTTATAGTTGATTCCGAAGTCAAAATTCTCTAACGCCAATCCCATGGTCAATCCAATATTGTTGAGGGCAAAGGAGTTCACTGAAGAGGCTTGTTGGGTAAATCCTATTGAAAATTCACCAAACTGGAAATCCTCCGCTATATTGATGTACATAGACTCTCCGTATTTGGTAAAGTTGAGAAAGGTGTACAGGTAGGAGAATCGAGGAAGTAGGGTTCGCTCGTAGGGATTGATATTGAATTCATAACCTCCTTGTAGTCCTATGGCAATGGGTTTGGCATAAGGAACTTCCTTGTTGAAGGAAATGTTGGGTTTGTTAAGGTGTTTTAGACTCAATCCTACCAAGTAGTATTCATTGTGAATGATAAATGAGGCTCCGAGATCAAAATAGTTCACCTGACTGATGATTGGAGCCAGAGGATCAATGGATTCTGTACTAATGAATCCGCTTGCCATGTTCAATTGATCTTCAAAAATTAAATTTTCTACGTTTACTCTCGAACTACCAAGGCCAAGCGTCACTGACGGGAGAAAATAGGTGTAATTACTCAATTGGATTTTGTAGACATAGCTAAAGTTGACCAATGAGGAAGTGAGAGCTGTTTCGTTAAGTCGAAAGGAATTGATGTCAAACCCAAGGGAGAAATTTTTATCTTGGAAGGCAATAGAACCAAAAGCGTATTTGTTGTCCATAGCAGTAGCCTCATTGATTTTCAAACTGTTGTATAAGACTCCCACTCGATTGAGCTGATTCATTCCAAAAGAACTGGGATTTGATTTTTGTAAAAACTTGGCTTGATTAACAATATAATCCTCTTGAGCCCATACTCCTTGGGAGCAGCTTATTAAAACAACAATCGACCATATGAAACCAATCTTCCGCATCATCTAATGATTATAAAGGTTCCACTTTTTTGAACTTCTACGTCTCCGAAGAGGGTAATACCGTATACGGAATAGATATAGTAGGGGGATTCAGTTTCAATACCTCCATCCCATCCGCTAAGGGTAATGGGTTGCAATGGATCAGCTGGATCTATAGCAGCTTCTTCCGTATAGAGTAAATTCCCTCTGTAATCGTATACCGTCATCTGAATGGAGCTGAATCCGCTGAATAGGGGTCTGAATTTGTCATTGTAGGTGTCTCCGTTGGGGGAAAATACATTGGGAACCATAATATTGTAACCTTTACCAACGACCAATAATTCTACCTTCTCTTTGTAACAACCCACAGCGTTGTAAACCCTAAGCTTCGGATAGAAGGTGCCCGAGATTCCATAGACATGGGTTACAGGAGATACAGAACCAGTAAGGAACGGATACCTTTCTACCGGACTGCCGTCGCCAAAATCCCATTCAAAATAGGTAAATGTTCCTGTGGATGTATTGGTGAAGGTGACTTCTTCTCGAGCCAATATCAAGGGCAATTGTGTTTCCGTTGAATTACCCGAAATTTGAGCATTGAGGGAGTTGTAGTTGAAACTGGGTTCTCCAATCTCAAGGCCTACGTCTACTGTTAATCGACATCCTTCCTGGTTGACGACTGTCAACTGCCCATTTTGCACAGATGAAGCAATTTGCAGTCGGTAGGTTTGACCATCCAATGGTTCAGCTTGAACCAAGTCAGTATCGGTGGGGTAGTAGAAAAATAAATCCCCATCGTAATTGATGAATACCCTTACATAAAGATTACCAGCACCTCCAATATCACAGATGGTGAGTTGACTTGGGTCGGTGAAGTCGTATTCACTCAAGTTGATTAAGGGTCCATTGGTGATGACCAGATCTTGATTTTGTGGTACAGTGATGAATTCTACCGCACCTATGTTGTCGTAGGGGCTTATACCAACACAACCCCAGTTCATCGGCGCCACACTAATCTTGTATTGCCCAGGGGTAAGATTATTAGCAAAGGATTGCATGTAAAGGTTGTTAGTACCATTATTGCCGTCTTGTTCTATATAGAGTCCACTGGCTACATCCAATTTTTCCCATATGATTTCATAGGGATATTGACCTCCTTGTGCAGATTGTCCGCCACCCACTTCAAATTGTATTTTACCATCGTCTCGGTTGGCGTTCTGACAGGAGGGCTCCTCTGCAAAGACCAATGTACCGTTTTTGTCTAGGGCCGGGTTAATGAAATAGGGGGAGATATTTTCGTCGATTTCAATGGCCGCCCCGCCGTTGACTTCCACAATACATCCAGCACTGTCTGTGATGGTTAGGTAAAGGTTTCCTGACTGTCTTACGGTGATAGTTTCTCCGACATAATTGTAGGTGGTGCCATTCCCTAAATCTAGGCGCCACAAGTAGCTGTAAAATGCTTCTCCCTGTGAGGAGACAAAGGGTACCCCTCCTTGTACCGAGGCAGTGATTTCTACTTCGTTTGAACAGCTGTCCAAAACATAAGACAGGTCTCCGATGTATTCCAAGGGCTCTATTTCGGGAATGATGATGGTTTGGATGGCCTCACAAACGGTACCAGTGACCACACCAGACTCTCTGACGATCAATTGGTATTCTCCAAAAGGTACATCGGGTATAGTGTAGGGGCCACTACCGTCATTGCCTGCATTAAGATGGATAGGACTTCCTGGGGCAAATCGTTCATTGTAGGGGTCACCATAATCGCTGATTTTTGTGAGAACTACATCAAAGGCATTGCCCGCTGAGTCTTCCAGATTGTTATCCACTATAAATCTGATGTTATATCGCAAATCGGTAACGTCTTCACAATCTACAGCAGCATTGGTGCTGGCCTCTTCATAGCGCGGATTTAGAATGGAGATACCAGCTGTGTTGCCAATGACGATGGATCGGGTGGTGAACACATCAGCACCACAAAGTCCTCCAGTACCCCCATTGATTTGAGCACGATAGGTTCCATTTTCCAAATCGCTGACGGTCAATTGTCCGTCCTCACTGGGCAGGGCAGTCCAGTCTTGCGTGGTTAAAGAGATGGTAGTGGTCGATATGAGTTTTTCCCAACTTACTATTAAGGTGGGTGGAATGGTAGATTCTTCGAACACAAGTTCGATGATGCCAGATTCCACGCCACAACCGGGTTGGGTGGTGTTGATGTCTCTGAGCACCAATTGGCCATTGCCCACATCTTGTATTTCAAAACTTCCGCTTTCAAGTTCACAGATAGCGGTGCTGGTGGTATTTCCCGATACGGGCGTTCCAATAATTTCATAGGTGTAGGTTCCAGCCCTAGGAAGGGTAATGGTGGGATTCCCTCCGCCGGAAGCTGCACTGGCCCAATTGGTGAAGTAATTATAATTCAGTACATCAGATTCGATCCGAATACCCAAGGTACTCAGATCGGGATTTCCGTTGCCCAAGGAGAAGGCCACACTTCCCTCTTGTCCTTGAGAACAATCGATATCGGTAGTGGCCACTTGGAAGGAGATCTCCTCATAGCTGGGCAATGTAATAGGCGTGTCAAATGTCCCTTGGAAGCTACAGCCATTGCCATCGGTAATGGTATAGGTGGAAATGATACCGATGTTGTTGGTATCAATGTCAGAGATTACAATTTCTCGGTCAGCGGCATTTTGTGAAGTTCCGACAAGGGCACCATCTAGTAACGAAAGGGTATATGGGCCACTGTTGTCACTACCTCCAGCTACGGTAAAGACCAGTGTTGCTCCATCGTTGGAACAGGCGGGAATGATCCTTCTACTGTTCAATTCGGAGACGGCCATGGGGGAGGGTGCCACCACGCTAAATGAGGTACTGGCCGCACAATACATTTCATCGACAGAATTGAGATGGGCGGGGAGCAGGTCAGGATCATTGGGGAAATTGATTTCTGCCAAGACAGTATACACTCCGGTTTGGGTGGTGGTGTAGCTGTTTTCTGGCCCCACAGCGATTTGAATGCCATTTCTGTACCAGGTGTAGGTGTAATCATTGAACATACCACCCACGGCCTGAACCACCATATTGACATCATCTCCATAGCACAGCAAACTTATTTCATTACCCGCTCCTGGGGTTGGAGTCGTAGCACCTGAATCTGCTACAGAAAGAGCAGCGGCAGGTCCACCTACTGTAAAAGTTTGGCTAATATCACAACCCAGTTGTATGTCGGTTACCGTTACGGTATATACCCCGGGTAGCAGTCGGGAGATGTTCATGGTGCTGTTGCTGTAATTGGGACCTACCCAATTGAATCTGTATTGGCTTGAACCACCCGAAAAGGCCAATTCATTAATATCCAATTCGATACTACCATTTCCGTCATCTGGGTTTTCTCGGCAATAGTCATCTACGACCCTGGTGTTTCCGATTTCAAAATCCAGTCCCAGTGGCATGTTGATGTTAATGAATTCCATTACAGCACAGGAACTATCGAGTACTTCAAGTCGATAATTTGCCCCAGGAGCCAGGCTGTTGTATCTTTTACCACCGTTATTGATCACTTGGTCGATTTGCGCATTATTCGCATCAAAAAGGGTGAGGGTATAGGGGGCTACTCCTCCGGATACGGTGGCAGAAAGCACTCCTTCACAGGCCGTATAGGAGATGGTAAGTGCCTCGGGTTCTTCTATGGTAAAGGAAACGGTGTCGGCCATACAGCTGTTGATGGAAACTTCGAGGGTATAGTCTCCTGCTTCTACGTTTTCTAATGAGGATTCGTTACCAACCAGTAAACCGTTGGAATTGTACCAATTAAAGCTATAGTTGAGGGTCACATTGCTCACTACCGAACTGACTATCGTGGTTACGGTATTGGTTCCAGAACTAACCGTGGCTCCTGCTACAATAAAAGGATCTCCTGCTGTATCAGCCAAAATTCTCATGGCTGGAGGATTGATGACGCTGGCACTCACATCTACATTGGCTGCATTGATTCCAAAATTGATCTGATCTGCCAAGCTTTGAAGAACGGTCGCTGTATTTTGTCCAGCACCTGCCGTAGCCTCGAAAGTAATCCCATCGATCAGTATCCTAAGCATATCTCCTGCTCCAAGAGCATTGGTGGCGGAGACCGTTACCGCTTCTGTTTGTCGGGCAGCTGTGAGTCCTCCCGAAATTCTTTTCTCGAATTCGAGGGTGGGCGAAACGGGGATGATGATTGACCCATCCGATCCGCCATTACAACTTACATCGGTAATGTCGTTTAGTGTGATAAAGTCTACATCCACCTCTGGATTAGGAATCACTTGGATCAATCCTTCAAAGCTTACCGGATCAGCACAGGAAGCAGGTCGGTAGATGTTGATCTTATAGGGAAAGTTGGTAGTAGCTGTTACCACATTGGTTGCTCCGCTAATGGTCCAATTGGTGTTGGTGGCATCTGGTGTTACGGAAACATTGTTGAGCACATTGCCGGTGGTCCATGTAAGAGAAACTTGTGCAGCTCCTTCTCCGCCAATTACCTCAAAGACAATATCTTGGATGTCTCCACCACTACATATGGCGTTGGAATTCAATTGATTTTTGGTCCCAGCGGTCAAAATATTGTAATCCAGCTCGGGTAATACTGTGATCACACCAGAAACCGAAGCGGTTTCACAATTGTTTCCAATGGTAGTAATAATATAAGTATATGAAGTGGTACTAGTGATGCCTCCAGGGATATTTACCGTACCAGAGATCGTTAATGTATTAGAACTGGTGTTCAAGACGTTCAAGCCTATGGGTCCACCAGTCCATGAGATGTTGTAGGTTGTCGCTCCCCCACTAAAAGTATATTCGATAGGCGTGATAGGGCCTCCTTGGTTACAAACCAATTGATCAGATAAACCAGCATTCAAAGCAATTTGTTGTATTGGTCTCACTACGATGGTACCGGTTACTGTACTGGTTTCACATCCCGTTCCCTCGGTCGTAATGGTGTAGTAGT
>JAQCBK010000025.1 GCA_027621505.1 Bacteroidota bacterium
GGACTCCGAAGTCGAGGACATAGTGTTTAGTGTCAATGCCTATTCTTTTTCAGACCTTTTAAGTGCCACTTATCCTGATAACGATCGACAATTGTATTCCTTATTGAATTTGTTGGATTGGTTCAAATACAAAGGGATCGAAGCCATTGATCCTACAGCTTATTTTTTTCCGGGCTATCCCGACCCTCCCTCCGATGTTTTTTTAGATGTTTTCAAGAGTAAAGCCGAAGAGTATGGGATAGCCATTAGTGGTACAGGAATCAGAAATGATTTTGCGAACCCGGATCCACAGATCAGGTCAGAGGGGATTCAAAGCGCCATCAAATGGCTCGAGGTAGCCTCAAAATTAGAGGCACCTGTATTGAGATGTTTTGCTGGTAAAATACCCAAGGGGTATGAAGACCAATGGGAAATCCCCGCACAGTGGGTCATAGAATCGGTTGAGCAACTCATTCCTTATGCCCAGAAATACGGAGTAAAAATTGGTATCCAAAACCACGGAGACATGCTGAGAACTGCCGAACAATGTGCCTATATTTTAGAAAAATTGGACTCACCATGGGTGGGTTTGGTGGTAGATACCGGACATTTTCACACCCTGGACCCTTACAAGGACATAGAACTAATGACCCCCTATGCCGTAAACTGGCAAATCAAGGAGTTTGTCGATGGAAACCAAAAGCAGGTAGCAATGGACTATGCTAAAATTGTAAAAATCATCAAAACCGGAGGATATAAAGGGTTTGTGCCAGTCGAATCTTTAAAGGAAAAAGATGTTCCTTACGACCCATTTGAGCGCGTGGATCGAATGCTGAAAATTTTGGAGACAGAAATGAGAAAATAAGTGGAAGAGGTCGGGTAAGAGAGCAAAGAACACTATGATTAAGGGAAGTGATACTTCGGCAATCAATTCATTAGATTTTAGTAATTACCCTAAAATGATAGATATTAGCTCTCATCATTCTCATACTACCTCAGCTCGAGAGTAAAAAGAACAGTCTCTATTTACGTTGGTTTTTTGGGTATGGATATTTACTTTGATGGGGTAAGTGCCATCGTCAAATTTTCGCCTTCCGTCAAGTCTAAATTTAAATGTAAAAACAGATTCCATTTACGTAAAAATCCACGTATTTTATGTATTAAAATTTACAAACGCACACAAGAATCTGATTGAAAAAATAGTGAAATCCCATAAATTGTGGGATATAGGATGCTGAATAAGATAGGTGTAAACGAAAATGAATAATGGGGAAACTGATTACAAATCAGCTGCTCTAGCCAACTGACCTACATCGGCTTTTTAAAAAAAAGAACGTAAAAAAGATCTAGAAAGTACATATTAATTTTTCGGGTTTCAAAACAATAATTTCAAAATATTAGCCCAAAAGGCGTTGCTTTTCCTTGCGTCTTTTTAGCACCCGTTCTGCCGAATCTGCAGCACTATTGATGGCCTCCTCAAAAGACTTAGCCGTCTTCTTGACAACTACATCATCTCCAGGTATTCCTATCTTTAACTCGGCGAATTTGTTGATTCTGTCGGAAGAGTTTTCCACTTTTGTATAAACAAAAACATCAACGATCTGATCGTAAAATTGATTAATTTTTTCAATTCTCTTTTTGGTAAACTCGACCAACTTGGCGTCGGCGGTATAATTGACAGATTGGAAATTAATGAGCATACTATTAAATTTTAAGTTGTATCAATTCTTTTTCCCCCTGGGATGTGCTTTGGCATAAATCTCCTGTATCCTTTTCATGCTACTTTTTGTGTAGACTTGAGTAGCCGCTACACTCTCATGGCCCAGCAAGTCTTTGACCGCATTCAAATCGGCTCCATTGTTCAAAAGATGTGTTGCAAAACTGTGACGCAACATATGGGGACTTTTTTTAACCTTTGAGGATACCTTACTAAAATAGTAATTTACGGTTTGATAAACAAATCCTTGATTGAGTTTTATTCCTGTAGGCAGGCAAAAAAAATAATCGGGAACCGTATGGTTCAATTGTTTTTTGTAGGAGAGATATTCACTCAATGCCTCTATGGCTTCTGGTAGGAGGGGGATCATTCTTTCTTTATTGCCCTTGCCCAATACTTTGATGGTTTTGGTTTGAAAATCAACTGCGCTGATTTTCAAGTCAATCAATTCTTGTCGTCTGATCCCAGTGTAGTAAAAAAGAATGATAATGGTTTTTTGAAGAATGCCCTTGTAGTCTTGATTAAAGAAATCTCCTGTCAATAGTGCATCTATCTCTTCTGTAGAAAAGGGAACGTTCACTTTTTTGGAGACCTTAAGGGGACGGTGGAGCTTGAGTGGGGAAATAGCGATCGTTTCCGTTTTTAGCATAAATCTATAGTAGGATCTCAATACAGAAATTTTACGGTTGATGGTTCGATTGGAATTTTTATTTTCAACCAGGGTCACGATCCAAGTTCTGATGTGACTGTAATCTACTTTTTCAATATCTTTTAAATCATAATGCTCCTGACAAAAGGCACTAAAATCCATAAGGTTCCTCTCATATGCAAAACAAGTATTGTTGGAATATTGCTTTTCGTGCTTTATGTAATCAAGGAAACGATCGATAGCCATTAAAAAACGTTGTAATCCAAAGTTATGAAACTTATGGGTTACAACGTGTTGGGTATAAGACTAAAACGACTTTATTGGTTTTCTAAGTCCCTTAAGTGTTGGATGTATTGTGCTTTTTTGATTTTGTCACGGTACTTTACAGAAGGCTTTACAAACTGCTTCCGGCTGCGTAACTGACGCATATTGCCAGTCTTATCAAATTTTCTTTTGAACCGCTTGAGCGCGCGATCGATATTTTCTCCGTCTTTAACTGCTATGATCAACATAATTGGGCACCTCCTTTCATAATGGTTGGCAAATATAGGAATAGAATCCCTAATGCAAGTAATAAAACTATAGATTTTAGGACTTCATCAAATTGCGAGCAATGACCAGTTTTTGTATTTCACTGGTTCCCTCTCCGATGGTGCATAGTTTTGAGTCCCTAAAAAATTTCTCCACTGGGAAATCCTTAGTAAACCCGTAACCTCCATGAATTTGTACAGCATTGTTTGCTACTTTGACACATGCCTCCGAAGCAAATAACTTGGCCATAGCGCCGATCTGAGTGACATTTTTCCCCTGATTTTTGTCCTCACCGGCTTGATGGGTGATCAAACTGGCTGCCTCGATTTCTGTGGCCATATCTGCCAACATAAATGAAATCCCCTGAAAAGTGCCTATCGGTTTGCCAAACTGTTTCCTTTCTTTGGCATACTTAACCGATGCATCAAAAGCACCTTTTGCGATCCCTAAGGAGAGGGCTGCTATGGAAATTCTCCCACCGTCTAATATCTTCATGGATTGAATAAATCCTTCACCGACAGCACCCAAACGGTTGCTGTCAGGGATGATACAATTATCAAATATCATTTCTGCAGTTTCTGAGGCACGCATTCCCAGTTTATTCTCCACCTTTCCGGAACCGAATCCAGGGGTTCCTTTTTCAATCACAAAGCTGGTCATGCCGTGGCTGTCCCCTTTTTCTCCATTGCGAAAAATAACGACGGCCAAGTCACAGGACTTACCATGTGTGATAAAGTTTTTGGTTCCGTTCAAAACCCAATGATCGCCTTGTCTTTTGGCAGTGGCATTCATGCCTTTGGCGTCAGATCCCGTATTGTATTCGGTTAAGCCCCAGGCTCCGATCCAATCGCCAGTAGCCAATTTGGGCAACCATTTCATTCGCTGTTCTTCGTTACCAAAAAGGTAAATATGTTGTGTGGCCAAAGAGTTATGAGCCGCCACTGACAAACCAATCGAGGGGTCTACTTTGGAGATTTCCTCAATGATGGCGATGTACTCGTGATAACCCATACCTGAACCCCCATAAATTTCGGGAATCAACACCCCCATAAATCCAAATTTACCGGCTTTTTTGAGAGCTTCTATAGGGAAATATTGCGATTCATCCCATTCCATTACGTATGGCCGAATGAACTGTTCTGAAAAATTTTTTGCGGAATCAGCGACCAAGTCTGTGGTCTCTCCATAACTCACACTCACCGCATTTTCAAACTCAAACATAGTATTAAAATAGAGACAAATATAAACTTATTCTCGCTATTTTCAATGAGTCAAAGCCTTCAATCTTTTGAAGATCTTTCTGAGTAACGGAACCGTGGATTGTTCTCCAACGAATGATATTTCTGGCGTCAGTCGTTGAAATATAGGGCAATCGTTCCAGATCTCTTTGGCTAGCGGTGTCGATGCCTATCCTACGGATTTCAGGTTTTATTCTGATTTCAAATCTCTTATGGAGATGCGCTACTACACTACTGTCCAGTCCATATACCTCATACAATTGATCCATATCACTAAAGAATTTTAGGTAATTTCTGTATTTGATGATCCGTTGAGATAGTTTTGGACCAATACCACGTATGCTGATTAAATCAGTAGCGCTGCATTGGTTGATATCTGTTTTTGGGCTTTCGCTCATTGGAGATGGCTTTATCTTTTTTGATCGAGGCATACGAATGAGGGGAACCAGGGTTGACATCAAACTATCATTCATATGGGCGATGCGCTCAAATTCCTCTACCGAACGAAACCAATTGCCCGACTGACGATAGGCCAAAATACGGTCAATCGCATCAAGAGGGACGCCCAATGTATAAGCTTTGTCGTCGGTTAAATAATTGGGATTAAACGAAAAAAAAGAGGGGGTCACTTTTTTGTTTTTTGCCAAAGAATCAATCGTTAATTGGTGGCTTTCCATGGCCTGATCTTCCAATGACAAGGGGGAATGATCCAGAAGCAAATGCTGTAGACCTGAAACAATAAACAGGCATCCTGTCAATATCAAAAGTGCGTTCCGTTGCGCTTTGCTTAAGTAAAAATTGGGGCCAGTAAACTTCACAATGCTATGGAATGATCAACTACGGATCTGACCGATGGCCGACAGATAAATTTTCAATTCTTCTTTGACCTTTGGGAAAAGCAATATCAAACCGATCATGTTGGGAAACACCAAAGCCAAGATCATGGCGTCGGAAAAGGTCCACACCGCCGACATATCTCCGGCAGCACCAATTACGATAAAAATCAAAAACAACACTTTATAGGAAAGGTCGGCCGCTTTGCTTTTTCCAAAGACATACATCCAAGATTGCAGACCGTAGTAGGACCAGGAAATCATGGTAGAGATGGCAAAAAGCACCACTGCAAGTGTGAGAAACGGCCCGGAAAAGGCGATGTATTTTGAAAAAGCGGCTGCAGTAATTGCTGCACCTTCCACTGCTACCCCATCAATCATAACCTTGCCTCCTACTCCTCCATAGTCAAAGACCGTACTGTCTCCGTTAAAAATGATAATCACCAATGCCGTCATGGTACAAATGACTACCGTATCGATAAAAGGTTCCAAAAGTGCCACCAGTCCCTCTGAGGCGGGATATTTTGTTTTTACGGCGGCGTGGGCGATAGAAGCGGAGCCTGCCCCTGCCTCATTGGAAAATGCCGCCCTTCGAAAACCGGTGATTAATACACCCAACAGCCCGCCCAATCCGGCCTGAGGATTAAAGGCTTGGGTGAAGATCATTCCAAAAGCATCGTCGACAAAACTAAAATTGGTGCCGATGATATAGACGCAAGCCAATATATACATCAAGGCCATAAAGGGCACTATTTTTTCGGTGACGGAGGCAATTCTTTTGATACCTCCTATAATGATAACGCCTACAAAAACCATCATGATCAGACCGATGATGGTTCTGGCACTGCCTCCGGTCATCCCAAAGGAATTGACCAATTGCATGGCCGCCTGATTGGACTGAGCAGCATTGCCCCCGCCAAAAGATGCACCGATACACAGCAGGGCGAAAGTAACCGCCAAAACTTTACCAACACCGCCAAGACCACGTTCATTTAAACCTTTGGTGAGGTAGTACATAGGACCACCGTAAACGGTACCGTCGGCACCAATATCTCGGTATTTTACCCCAAGGGTACATTCCACAAATTTGGTGGACATACCGAGTAATCCGCAAAGGATCATCCAAAAGGTTGCTCCCGGCCCACCTACGGCAATGGCCAATGCCACTCCGGCGATGTTTCCGTTCCCTACCGTCCCCGAAACTGCAGTTGCCAAAGCTTGGAAATGACTCACTTCCCCTTCTTGACTTTCGTCTCTAATGGTATCTCTAATGTCCCCTTCTATCGCCAAATCCGGAGCACCTGCTTCGTGGTGGTCCAGCGCATCGTATTTTCCCCTTACCGTTTGAACAGCTGTAGGAAAACGAATCACATTTACAAATCCAAAGTAAAACGTAAAGAACAAAGCGCCCCCAACCAACAACAAAATGATGGTAGGAATGGAAGTACCTGGAAAATCGTGTAAGACCACGGCTCCCCACCAATTGGCAATCGGGGTGAAGGCCTCGTTGATTCTTTCGTCCAAGCCCTGTTCCTGTGCGGAAGTACTAAGTGGAATAAAAGTCGTAAATATTAGAAAAAAGAGGGTTTTGGAAAGGAACGGAAGCTTCATATATTTTTTTCTTAGATGCAATATCCAAAAAACGATCTTAAAAACAAATTAATCCAAATGAAACATAGCATTTAATTTTGCTATGGCCGTTCCATTTCCCAACACGATCAGTTTACTTTGGGACTCCAATCGGAGGCTGGCTTTCGGATTAATGATGAGTTCTCCGGCGGCATTTCTGAAGCCCACCACATTGCAACCTGTTTTTTGTCGGATTTTAAGATTTGATAGGGTATGTTGCTGGTATTTTTTGGGGAGTGCATCAATGGACACCTCTTCAAGGTTGGGGCTATCTTCCTCCAACCAACTCAACTCCTCCAAAAATCGAATCAGATCGGGAATCATCAGTAGGCTGGCCATATGGTCACCACCAATTTTATCGGGCATTATGATATGGTTGGCCCCAGCGCGTTTGAGCTTAGGGCGGTTGCTCATTTCGGTCAATCGACTGATGATCAGCAAGTCGGGATTGAGCTCTCTGGCCAACAATATGACAAACAAATTATCTACATCATTGGGCAATGCAGCTATGAGGCTTTTGGCTTTGTGAATCTGAGCCTGTTCGAGGATGGCATCTAGGCGTGCGTCACCTAGAATGAAATTCAGGTTTTTTTGATCTTTGGCCAATTCAGCATTTTGTTCGATGACAACAAAAGGGTGGTTGTGGTTGATCAGACGTTGCGCAGCCTGACGTCCATTACGGCCGTATCCACATATCAATGTATGGTCTTTCAAGGAGGCTCTCATTTTTTTTATTTTTTTTTGTTTGATTTTTTCAAAAATATTTTCAGTAACAACAAACTGGGTCAACTCTTTGATCCCATATCCAAATGCGATGAGGCTGGTCATAATAAAAAATATGGTAAACACTTTGGCCTCGGGGGTCATGGGTGTAATTTCACCATAGCCCACAGTGCTTAGTGTAATCACCGTCATGTAAAGCGCATCGGCAAAATCTATACCTGGAAGTAGAAGATAGTAGCCTACAGATCCAATACAGGAAATTAAGAAAAGAATTAGGATTGCGTTAAGAAGTTTGGGGCTCATGGGTCTAGGTCATAAATCGAATACTGATGTCCTTTTGGTGTAGATCATGTCTTTGAGTTTGAGCCAAAATGCAAGGGTAAGGTAGAGAATGAAACCGCCTACTATGGTAGTAAAGGAGGCGTAAATAAAAAAGAGACGGACACTTTTTACATTCATGCCCAAAAACTCGGCCAAGCGAGTTGAAACGGCAAAGCCATGCTTCTCAAAAAAATGTCTCAGATTATGGATTTTACTCATAGGGTAAATTTAAGTTGAAAAGTCGAACAAATGAAATCCAACGGCACAACGCAAGCATCTTTTTGGGTCGCAATAGAATGCTTTGAGTTGGAGGAGCGACTGGGAAAAAAGGGCAGAAGGTAGGTTGATTCCCAGCTGGGTAAACCCCTTGGTGATACTATTGGATTCTGCTGGTAATGTCCCAATCCATTGTAGGATTTTTTCCTCGGCATTGCCTCCTTGGCTTTGGTAGTATGCAAATCGCAAAGGAATGAGAGTGTTAATCAACAACAAATTTAAAAAGGGTTGAGATATTTTTTTTGATTTTTTAGGAGAGGATTTATCGAAGGTGTAATGCGTTTCCCAGAAAGGGGAAACTCCAACCTTTCGAATCCAATCGAAGTCCATGAGATTATCCGCTTGGATCAATTGGGAAAAGGGGCGTGGATTTTGGGTGTAAAGTTGGGCCAGTTGGGACAATCGTATGGTTGGAAAATTAGGCGGCCGTAGGCCTTTGAATTGCATACGAATTCCAGGGATTTCTTTAAAACCAAACTTTTGCTTGAGGTAGTCATATTCAGAACGCAATTGTTTTTTATAAGCCAAATTCATCTCCCCTGAGAGCAGACCAGATATTCCCATAAATAAGGCTTCCAACAAACTCGCATCATGACTGATTTTTTGAACGATTTGAAAAGGCAGATGTTGGGCCCATTTTAAAAAAACAGCCCCATTGAGATTGAGTCCAAAATTTTTGGCCAACAGCTGAAACAAAACCCCCTCCCAATTGTTTTTACTTTGATGGAGCAGTAGCTTGATCTGTATGGTTTTGGACTCCAGTCGCTCCAAATAAAGGCGTTCGATCCAGTTTTGCCATTTGAAATCTGGAAATTGGGCAATTCCCTTTTCACAGGGGATCCAATCGGGTTTTTTTTCAAAACTTTTATAATATTTTTTCCACCACTGTGGTGGGATGCGGTCGGAGAGTTTAAGACAGGGTAGGGTTCGGCCGGAGGGATAACAGACCTCCACGTCGTTTTCCCAAACCACGTGAAGAATAACGGCCTCATATTTTGAATCGGAATGGTGACGGTGGTGGTACCAATAAGCGGCTTTGATATGGACCTCAACATCCCCAGCCCATAGTGTTTCGCCAATCCATAGTTTGGCTTGCAAAAAATCGGGACCTTCTCCCAGATTGGGGATTCCTGTATGCACCACACGAATGGGGACACCCCTGTCGGTGGTTAGGGGCTCGGGGCCCAATTTTTGAAAACGCCAAAGGTATTGAAGGAAATCTTCTTTCATGTCGATTTGGGGGGCTGGGCAAAGTGAAGTAGGTCAGGCAGTATCCCCCTCCCACTCCATGAATCCACCCAACAAATTATAAGCGGTTTCAATGCCATTTTGGTTCATCAGTTGGCAGGCTTGACTGCTTCTTGCGCCTGACCGGCAATAAACATAATAGTTTTTGGAGGGATCCATTTCTTGTAGCGCATCCATAAAGGATTGAGGTTGTCGTATGTCCAAAAGGGTGGCGTTGGGAATGTGACCGTCATCGTATTCCTCCTGCGTTCTCACGTCCAATAAAAAAGCATGGTCATCTGATTCATAACGACTGCTCCAATCTTGTTGTGTTAAATCCATATCATTAATTTAGCTTTGTTGTGTATGTTTTTGTTGACTACAAATATAGCATTTGGTTGGTATTTAAAAAGAATATTATATATTTGTAAATACAAATATTGTAGCTACATATATGGCGTCTTCTGAAATGGCTAAAAATACAGTGGTGGGCATACTCAAGGCCAGCAACAAAGCTGAGGACCTGCTAACCAACTGCTTGAAACCTTTCGGAATCTCACTCCAGCAGTTCAATGTACTAAGAATTTTAAGAGGACGCAAAGGAAAACCCGCCAACTTGACAACAGTTCAAAAACGCATGATTCACAAAATGAGCAATACCACGAGATTGATCGACAAACTGATAAACAAACAAATGGTTAGCAGGAAAATTTGTGAACACAACCGAAGAAAAATTGAACTGCTGATCACTGACAAGGGACTTGATGTGCTCTCTCAATTGGATCTTAATATTCAAAATACCGAAGCAGAAATATTACAACCGCTTGGTATGGAAGAACAAAAACAATTGCGTAATTTAATTAACAAAATCACTCTCAATCATTCAACCTAAACCATCAATTATGAAAAAACCATTTCAATTATTAATCACAATTAGCATTTTCTTTGTGGCCTTGGGTCAAGGACAAGCTCAAACCCTAACCGCAAATACCGAACAAAGCAACATCCGCTGGTATGGCGAAGAACTTACTGGGAAAACCCATTTTGGGAGTCTCAAATTTGAATCGGCCATGGTCGATGTCCAAGACGGTATCGTCACTGGAGGTACTTTTACAGTGGACATGAACTCCCTCAACGTAGAAGATCTCTCAGGGGGTGGAAAAGCACGTTTGGAAGGCCACCTCAAATCCGACGATTTTTTTAGTGTAGAAAAACACAATAAGGCGGAATTAAAAATCACCCAAAAAGGAAAAGCTTCGGGCAACACACAAACCCTTTTTGGCGAACTCACCATTAAAGGCATTCAGCATCCAGTGGAATTCACCATGACCATTGGAGACAATAATACAGCCACTGCCGAGCTTACTTTTGATCGGTCCAAGTACAACGTTCGATTCCGTTCAGGTTCCTTTTTCGAAAACCTCGGGGACAAACTTATTCTAGACGACATCAGAATGGAAGTCAGTTTGCAGTGGAACTAATTCCTTTAGGAAGCTTGTAAAAAAGTTTTTTTCATATATATTTGTGCTATGAATTTTAAACAAAATACAATCATCTGGTGGAACGAGCGGAGTTAATCTATTCGTGATACTATTGCATATAACAAAGGCTTGTCATCACGACAGGCCTTTTTTAATTTTACGCCATGAGCAAAAAGTATAAATTCCATACCGCCCACCAAAAGATATTGGCCGACACCCTCAGCCCGGTGAGTGTTTACCTCAAAATCAGGGATCAGTTTCCCCACAGCCTGCTGTTGGAGAGCAGTGACTACGATGCGCGGGCCAACAACTTCTCCTACATCTGTTGCAATCCCATTGCCACATTGCGTGTGGCCGGTGGAACAATAGATTACCAATTCCCCGATGGCAGCAGGGAAAAACGAGCACTGACAACAAAGGACAGCGTTCCTGCTTTGATCGAAACTTTTGCCCAACAATTCGAAGCAAAAAAATTCCCTTTTAAATTTGTCACCAACGGCCTTTTTGGTTTTGTGGCCCATGAAGCGGTGGCCCATTTTGACCACTTGACCCTCAATCCCGAAAAAAGCAATCTCGAACTGCCCGAAATCTATTATGCGGTATATCAAAACATCATTGCCATCAGCCTTTTCAATCACGAGGCCCACCTTTTTTCCCACAGCTTGGATGGACAAGATAACTTGGAGGCACTGATCCACATCATCAAAAAAAATCCAACCACGGTTTACAGCTTTAAAAAAGAAGGCGAAAAATCCTCCAATCTTACCGACGATGAATTTAAAGATATGGTGGAAAAAGCAAAGCAACATTGTTATCGTGGGGATGTTTTCCAATTGGTACTTTCACGTCGCTTTTCCCAAGGCTTTTCGGGAGACGAATTCAATGTGTACCGTACCCTTCGCTCCATCAACCCTTCTCCCTATTTGTTCTTCTTTGACTATGGCGACTTTAAGATCTTTGGCAGTTCGCCCGAGGCCCAGTTGGTGGTAGAAAAAGGCAAAGCAGAAATCCATCCCATTGCGGGCACCTTTAAACGCACGGGCAAGGATGAAGAGGACCGAGCCGCAGCAGAGCGTTTGGCGGCGGATCCCAAGGAAAACAGCGAGCATGTCATGCTTGTGGACTTGGCACGCAACGACCTCAGTCGCAACGGAACGAAGGTGGTGGTAGAAAAAAATCGGGAGATACAGTTCTTTTCCCACGTCATCCATTTGGTTTCCAAAGTAACGGGCTACCTCAAACCCAAGACCCCAACCTACCAGGTCGTGGCCGACACCTTTCCGGCCGGTACCCTCAGCGGTGCCCCCAAGCACATGGCCCTGCAACTCATTGATCGCTACGAAAACACCGCCCGAAACGCCTATGGCGGTGCGTTGGGGTATATGGATTTTGAAGGCAACTTCAACCACTGCATCATCATCCGTTCTTTTATGAGTAAAAATCAACAACTCCACTACCAAGCGGGGGCTGGCATCGTCTCTAAATCGGTGGCGGAAAACGAATTACAAGAAGTCTATATCAAACTGGGGGCCTTGGACAAAGCCCTCACCTTGGCGGAAAAACTACAAGCATGAAAAAAACATTTGTGATCGACAATTACGACTCCTTCACCTACAATCTGGTGCATTATTTGGAAGAACTAGGGGCAGCGGTAACGGTAAAGCGCAACGATCAGTTCGATCTCGAAGAAATCGAGTCCTACGACTATTTGTTGCTTTCTCCAGGACCAGGGATTCCCGATGAGGCGGGATTGCTCAAAGCTGCCATCAAAAAATATGCCTCTACCAAAAAAATATTGGGCGTTTGCCTTGGCCAGCAGGCCATCGGTGAGGTCTTTGGTGCACAACTGATCAATTTGGATACCGTTTTCCACGGCGTGGCCACTCCGGTTGAGGTCACTGAGGAAGACCTCTTGTTTCGCGATCTTCCCAAGACCTTTGAGGTGGGACGCTACCACTCTTGGGTGGTACAGACCCCCCTACCCGAAGCATTGGTTGCCACCTCCTATGACGACCGCCAACAGCTGATGTCGCTCCGTCACAAAGACTACGCAGTTAGGGCCGTTCAATTCCATCCCGAATCCATTTTGACGCCCTTTGGCAAAAAAATATTAGAAAACTGGATCAACAGCTAAAGCATGAAAGCCATACTCAACCGCCTGACCCATCATGAAACCTTGGATCGCCAAGAAGCGGAAAGCATACTTACCGGTATCGCTGAGGGACGATACAACCCCAGCCAGATCGCTGCGTTTTTGACCGTATTTATGATGCGGAGCATCACCCTAGAGGAGCTCGAGGGGTTCAGAAAAGCACTGCAAAAACTCTGCTTGTCCATTGACCTATCCGACTTTGCACCCATTGATTTGTGTGGGACGGGCGGGGACGGTAAAGACACTTTTAACATCTCTACTTTGGCTGCTTTTGTCACCGCCGGGGCGGGGGTCAAGGTGGCCAAACACGGCAACTATGGCGTTTCCTCTGGTTGTGGTTCCAGCAATGTATTGGAACATTTGGGCATAAAATTTTCCAACGACGCCGATTTCCTCAAACGCTGCATCGAACAAGCGGGAATTTGCAACCTCCACGCTCCCCTGTTTCACCCCGCCATGAAAAATGTGGCACCCATCCGCAGGGAACTGGGAGTAAAAACTTTTTTTAATATGCTGGGGCCATTGGTCAATCCTGCCTTTCCAAAACACCAGCTCACTGGGGTTTTCAATTTGGAATTGGCACGGCTCTATGGCTACCTGTTTCAAAAAACCGATCAAAACTTCACCATCTTGTATGCCTTGGACGGCTATGATGAAATCTCATTGACTGGGCCAGCCAAAGCCCTTCGTAACGGTGGGGAAAGTCTGATATCCCCTGGGGATTTTGGGCTTGAACCATTGCAAGCCAAGCAGATCAGCGGAGGGGATAAGGTTCCCAGTTCCGCCAAAATTTTCACTGCGGTTTTAGAGGGCCAGGGTACCGAGGCCCAAAACCATGTGGTATGCGCCAATGCAGCCATGGCCATTGCCACCGCTACCGACTGCACTCCCATGGAGGGCTTCCAAAAAGCGAAGAATTCCCTGCTTGGCGGTCAGGCCGCCAAAGCCTTTAAAACCCTTCAAAAACTCAGTGCCACATGACCATCTTAGACCGTATCATTGTCGATAAAATCAAGGAAGTGGCCCTGCGAAAAAAAACCTTTCCCGCTGCCTACTGGGAAGCCTCGCCCCTTTTTGATCGGACGGCTATTTCCTTGTCTCAAGCATTGCAAAACAGCAATTCGGGTATCATTGCCGAACACAAACGACGCTCCCCTTCGCGGGACAACATCAACAGCAGCTTGTCTGTGGCCGATGTCGCCCAAGGCTATGAAAAAGCAGGCGTCTGTGGCATGTCCGTACTCACTGATTTAAAGTATTTCGGAGGCAGTTTGGAGGATTTGAACACCGCCCGAGCGGTTAGCCAACTGCCCCTATTGCGAAAAGAATTCATCATTGACGAATACCAACTGATCGAAGCCAAAGCCCACGGGGCCGATGTGATTTTGTTGATCGCCGCGGTTCTGGACAGAAAGCAGATCCAACAACTGTCGGCATTTGCCCAAAGCCTGGGCTTGGAGGTTTTGTTGGAAGTCCACGACCGAGCCGAGTTGGAGCAAGCCATCATGCCCTCATTGAACATGCTGGGGGTCAACAACCGCAACCTCAAAACCTTTGAAGTCAGTTTGGAGAACAGCAAGCAGTTGGCAGAACACATACCGGACGATTTTGTAAAAGTCTCCGAAAGTGGGATCAGTTCCACCACGGCCATACAAAGCCTACGGCCCTATGGCTACCGGGGATTTTTGATCGGGGAAAACTTTATGAAGACCGACGCCCCCGGACTGGCTGCAGCCCAATTCATTCAAAACCTAAACCTATGAAAATCAAAGTCTGTGGTATGCGATCTCCGGAGAACATTGCGACATTGGCAGCGCTAGAACCGGACTATATGGGTTTTATTTTTTGGGAACCCTCTAAGCGTTTTGTTGGGGAAGCAACCCCCATTTTGCCTCCATCCATCAAAAAAACAGGGGTTTTTGTCGATGCTTCAGTAGATTACATCACAAAACAAGTGGCCCTACACCAACTCCAAGCCGTGCAACTCCACGGAAAGGAAAGTCCGGAATTTTGCCAAAAACTACAACTTTCGGGGGTGGAAATCATCAAAGCCTTTGCCGTGGATGCGTCCTTTGATTTTTTAGCATTGGACGCCTACGCATCCGTTTGTGACTATTATTTGTTTGATACCAAAGGCCCCTTACCAGGGGGCAACGGCAGCCGTTTCGACTGGTCGGTATTGCGCGACTATCCCTCGGCCAAACCCTTTTTTTTAAGTGGCGGTATTGGTCCTGGAGATGCAGCGGCCATCACATCGATAATTAGTTTAAATTTGCCTCTTTATGCAGTGGACATCAACAGTAAGTTTGAAAGCGAGCCGGGGCTAAAAAATATTGAAATCATAAAGCAATTTAAAGCAACACTAACCCATGAAATATCAGGTAGATGAAAGGGGATTTTACGGTGATTTTGGAGGGGCATACATCCCCGAGATGCTGTATCCCAATTTGGAAGAATTAAGAGAAAATTACCTACGCATCAGCGAGTCGGAATCCTTTCAAAAAGAATTTCAATCCTTGCTCAAAGACTATGTAGGTCGTCCTACTCCCCTATATTTTGCGGAGCGCTTATCGGAGAAGTACAACACCAAGATCTACCTCAAACGGGAGGACTTGTGTCATACGGGAGCCCATAAGATAAACAACACCATCGGGCAAATTTTAATGGCGCAGCGCTTGGGAAAAAACCGCATCATTGCGGAAACCGGAGCGGGGCAGCATGGGGTGGCTACGGCCACCGTCTGTGCCTTGATGGGGATGGAATGTATTGTCTATATGGGGGCTTTGGACATCCGTCGCCAAGCGCCCAATGTGGCCCGGATGAAGATGCTGGGCGCTGAAGTTAGGGCAGCACAATCTGGCAGCAAAACCCTCAAGGACGCCACCAACGAGGCCATTCGCGACTGGATCAACAACCCTGAGGATACCCACTACATCATTGGATCGGTGGTGGGACCCCATCCTTATCCCGACATGGTGGCCCGCTTTCAATCGGTGATCAGTGCCGAAACCAAAAGCCAATTGATGGAAAAAGAAGGGCGGGACTACCCCGATCATGTGATCGCCTGCGTAGGAGGCGGGAGCAATGCTGCGGGGCTTTACTATCATTTTCTTGAAGATCTGCGGGTGAATATTATCGCGGTGGAGGCGGCTGGCAAGGGAATCGATTCGGGTGAGAGTGCCGCCACTTCCGCTTTGGGTCGGGAAGGCATCATCCACGGCAGCAAAACCCTGTTGATGCAAACCCCCGACGGCCAGATTACGGAGCCCTATTCCATTTCGGCGGGACTGGATTATCCCGGCGTGGGGCCCATGCACGCGCATTTGTTCCGATCCCAACGGGCAGAATTCCTCTCCATTCCCGACCAGGAAGCCATGGACTGGGGATTGACCCTTTCCCAAATGGAAGGCATTATCCCCGCCATTGAAACCGCCCATGCCTTTGCCGCTCTGGATGTAAGAAAATTCGCACCCGAAGAGGTCATCGTTTTTAACTGCTCCGGCCGTGGTGATAAAGATTTAGAAACTTATATTGACTACTTTAAGCTATAATGAACCGCATCGACCAGGCCTTTCAAGGCGACCAAAAATTACTCTCCATCTATTTTTCGGCAGGACATCCTGAATTGGAGGACACGGTTCCCATTCTCAGGGCTTTACAAGACTGTGGAGTGGACATGGTGGAGATCGGTTTGCCCTTTAGCGACCCCTTGGCCGACGGTCCCACCATACAGCAAAGCTCCACCCGAGCTTTGGCCAACGGCATGACCACCGAAAAACTTTTTCAACAGTTGGAAAACATCCGCGAGGAAATCCATATTCCTTTGATTCTAATGGGCTATTTCAACCCCATGATGCAGTATGGCGTGGAGCGTTTTTGTCAAAAATGCCAAGCCATAGGCATCGACGGATTGATCATTCCCGACCTGCCGGTCAACCTCTACCACGAGGAATACAAGACCCTTTTTGACCAATACAATTTGTACAATATGTTCCTGATCACCCCCCAGACTTCGGAGGAACGCATCCGCTATATCGATCGGGTGTCCAGTGGCTTTATTTATATGGTGAGCAGTGCCAGTGTGACCGGAGCGCAGCAAAATTTTGGCGATGCCCAAGGGGACTATTTCAAGCGCATCGGGTCGATGCAACTCCAAACCCCCCAGGTCGTGGGTTTTGGGATCAGCAATGCCGAAACCTATCGGGCGGCCACCCAACACAGCCGGGGGGCCATCATCGGGTCGGCCTTCATCAAATTTTTAGAAAAAAATGGCATAGCCGCAATCGCCGATTTTATACTAAGCATCAGAAAGACAATCGATTAACCGCATTTAATTCTCTTCATTGACAGTATTTTTTGTCAATAAAAGCCATTTAACTACATTCGAGCTTTGAACATTGAATCTTAACTTAGAAGAACTTGCCGGTTTAAGATCACAAAATGTGATCTTAAACAAAAGAGGACAACACAGTAAATACCGTGCCTTTGCCTTTACACAAGAGGGAGTTGCCATGCTCAGTGGTTTGTTGCGTAGCCCAAAAGCCGTGGTGGTAAACATTAATATCATGCGGGCTTTTGTCGCCATGCGACAGTATGCCCAAAACTACCAGGCTCTGGCACAAGCCTTAAGCGAGCTGGAAAATAGCACCGACCAGCGGTTTGCCGAAATAGGGGAACTGCTCGACGCCCTACTGGAACAAAAACAACAACAAGACGATTTTGCCAAACGAAAACGAATAGGATACAAGTAATTATTTAGCCCGCTAACGCTCGTTTGTAACAAGTACTGGTATTAAAAACCACCCTTAAGTGTAGTACCGTTTCATCAAAGATTACTAATATTGAGATTATAAATGTATGTGATGCCCCACACTCGAATTTTATACAGTGCTTTGCTCTTTTTTGTGAGCCTTGTCCTTTTTGCACAAAACCCTTCAACAGAAGCTTTTTCCGACTTGATAGGACAGCGATGCCAAAAACTTAAAACAAAATTTCGGGACGCCCCCTTGCCCAGTCTATTGCGATGGCAAGTCGTGGGACAGTCCTTGGGTGGCTGCCGCCGATCTTCGTGGCACCCCCACCTTTTTTGCACTGGACCCCCAACTGAAGATAAAATATGAAGCAACCAACGTCGCCCAGATGGATCTCTGGCTGAGGACACAAACATCCCATCCCTAAAACCAAGGATGGATAAAAAAACGCCCTCGGGTGTTTCCCCTGATTTTGAAAGGTGTGGGTGAGAAATCAAGGGTTTTTTCCGAGCTATTTTCTATTGCTAACTATATTTATAGGTGTTAGCTAAAAGCAACCATTCATAAAAAAACCTTATTTTAAAGGATGATTTGGAAGTTTTGCATCTCCCTGTTAATATTGCTTCAACCCCTTGATGTTCAGCGCAACATTCACGAACGATGGGAGGGACAATTGCAACGCTATATCGCCCCAACAGGCAGGATCAATTACCAGGATTGGCAAAAGGAGCGACACGCCTTGGCGGCCTACCTCCAGGCGCTGGAGGATTTTCCTCCACAAGACCATTGGAATCAAGACGACCGCAAAGCCTTTTGGATCAACGTTTACAATGCCGCCACCATAGCCTTGGTATTGGATAACTACCCCATAGAAAGCCTGGGATCCGTTCCCGATTACCACCGAATTGAAATATTCAGCACCACAGACCGACTCTGGACTTTGGAGACCATCGAAGATCACTTGAGGGAAATGGGCGACCCACGGGTGCTATTTGCATTGCATCGCGCCGCGGTGTCGGGGCCTCAGTTGATGAAAACCGCCTACCGCAGCAGCAGCATAGACGAACAGCTCGACCGAGCCACCAAAACCTTCTTCTCTGATCCCACCAAAAACCAATGCCAAACCAAAAAGAGACGACTGTCACAGCTTTTGATGTGGTATGCTGAAGATTTGGGTTCTCCCAAAGCACAATTGGAATTCCTCGAAAAATACGGCTGCAGCAATACGAAACAAAGCACCCGATTCAGCTACCTGCCCTTCGACTGGCAACTGAATGAGTGATGTGGTTGTGAGAAAAATCTTTCAAAATTTGCTTTCATTCCACCAAAGCATAATAAATGCCAAAGATCGAGACGTAGAGCAAACCACAGGAAACAACAAAAATGATAAAATAAAGTGCACCGGAAAACCAGTCGAAGCCGTCTCTGAATTCTTGGTGAATGCGCAGGCCTATGGCAAAGCAGGAGACACCAAATAAAAGGTATAAAAAATAAATCATAAGTAGGTTTTTTGGAGGTGACATTGGCTTTTAGGACCGCCACCCCACGATTAGGGTTCCCTTAATTTACAAAATAAATCGCAAAGGGGTAAACCTTTTATGAAATCATGGCGAGCAACCGCAGTTCCCTTTCGGTAAGGGATCGCCACCGCCCGCGAGGCAGGTCTTTTTTGGTCAATCCGGCCCACAGCACCCGATCCATTGAAACCACCTTAAGCTTGCGTTTTTCAATAATTTTTTTGAGGAGGCCCGGTGAGAGGTTGTCGGCTTCTATTCCAATTTCTTTGGGGGAGGCCCCTTGCACAAAAACAGCAGATTTAACCCGATGGACTTTATCCATGATGCGAATACCACGGGTGAGGGCCTCGAGGTCTTCCGTTTGGGCGTTTTGCTCCAGCACCACCTGGTAGAGGGTGGGAAAGCGGGTCTGGGGGTTGGCCATTTTTTTACGGAGCTTTTCGTCGTTGGTGAGCAACAGCAGTCCCGTAACGGTACGCCCCATATCTCCGACGGGGGGCACCTTTTCCGAATGGGCACTGCGAACCAGCTCCTGTACCGATTTTTTGATGTTACCGCCTTGTTTGGTCGCGACAAATCCCTTGGGTTTGTTGAGCAAAAGGTAGAGCGGTGGGCTGCTTTGAACGGGGCGGTCGTCGTAGCGCACCTGATCCCCAACCTGCACCTGAAAGCCCATTTCGGTTACCACCTTGCCATTGACTTGGACCAATCCCATGGCAATGAATCGGTCGGCCTCCCGACGGGAGCAAATCCCGGCATTGGACAGGTATTTGTTCAAACGGGTGCCCTTGGCACTTGGACTTTCTTTTTTGGTTGGCACGAATCTATTATTTGTACATAAAATAAATGCCCAATACCCCCAGTAATATATGGGCTTTAAGCAAATTGTGGAGCCAAAGGTACGCTTTTTGCGTCGATCCCCACCACAGTCCAGCCCCCAACACCATCAGGAAAAATAAATTCCAATAGTAGTAATAGACCATCAAACCCAGTCCACTGTGAATGAGGCAATAAACGGGAAAATAGGTTAGTAAAATCAATCCACTGAGGATGTATTTGGTGGTGTGATGACCGAAAACAATGGGCAGGGTTCGGTAGCGACTCATCCAATCGCCCCTATAGTTTTCCAGGTCTTTGATGATGTCCCGAATGAGGATGAGCAGGTAGAGATAAAATGCATGATAGAAAATAAGGCTTTGAAAGTTTTTAAAATAAAGGGTAACGGCAAAAAAAGGAAAAACGACCAAAGCGGCAGCAATGGCATTGCTGATCCAAAACAGCCGTTTGAGGCTGCTGCTGTAGAGCCAAATGGAAAGGATAAAAAACCCAAAAAACAAAAAGGCCATCCCAGAAACCCAAGCGGCAACCAACAAGGCGGCAACATTGAGCAATACGTACAGCCATCCTTGGGTGCGTAGGGAAAGGAGGTGTTCCAAAAGATATTTTTGAGGCCGATTGATCCTGTCTTTTTCGTCGTCGTAGAAGTTGTTGATGATGAAGCCGGCTGCGGCGGTGAGGGCCGTGGCCATGACCAATGCAAAGAGCTGGGGATCCAATAGTAACGTCAGCAGCGGTTTTTCCGGGGCCAAAATATAAATTGAAGTGAGGTACTGCGCCAGGACGATCAGTGCAATATTATAGCCGCGAACCACAGCAAAAAGACCGAATACAGCAATGAAAAAGGTAGGGGGGCGTTTGGGGCGGGGCATAGGGCTTAGAAGTGATAGACGACCTCGAGCTGATGACCCTGCAGCACCGCTCGGGCGGTCTCAAGGTCTTGGGTGAACCCCAGCATATAGCCGCCACCCCCCGAGCCACACAGCTTGAGGTAGTAGGCATTGGTTTCCAGTCCCTTTTTCCACAGCTCGTGAAATTCCTCTGGAATCATGGGTTTGAAGTATTTCAATACCAAAGCAGAGAGGGACTTTACATTTCCAAAAAGGGATTTGATGTTGCCTTTAAGGAAATTTTCGACACAGCGGTCGGTCATTTGGGCAAATTCGTCCCGCATCATTTTGCGGAAGCCTTCCTCTTTCATGTTTTCCATAAACAGAGAGACCATCGGGCCAGTGGCCCCACTGCTTCCACTGTCCAGCAAAAACACCGCTCCCCTGCCTTGGGGGTTTTGTCCAGGCAGGCCAGTGGTTTCAATTTTGTCTTTGGAATGAATGAGCAAGGGCAAACTCAAATAGCTGTTCAAGGGATCCAAGCCAGAAGACTGCCCATGAAAATAGGATTCCATGGCCGCAAAAATGGTTTTTAGGCGCGATAGTTTTTCGGGGGTCAAGGCATCGGAGGCGTCAATCTTGTCTATGGCATAGCGGTCATATACCGCCGCCACCAAGGCACCGCTACTGCCAACACCATAGCCCTGGGGAATGCTGCTGTCGAAATACAGCTTTTGATCCATATCGGCCGACAAGCGTTCCCAGTCCAAGACGATCAAATCGGTGGGGAGGGTTTTGAGGTAGTCGATATATTCCCGTAAGTTTTGATGCGAGGAAAGGGTGGCTTCGGTTTCCTGATCCGCCCACTTTAGCGCACCGCGGTAAAAGTTGTAGGGAATGGACAGTCCCTTGGAATCTTTGATGATGCCATATTCACCAAACAGCAGAATTTTAGCAAAAAACAAAGGGCCTTTCATGGAACTAATCTATCACTTTTTTTGCTCCCTCCCCCACTTGATCGGTTATGAATGCTCCCTTGTGGCAAAAATCAGTAAATTCGTATTTGATGAATTCCATGGCTGGGATCCTGTCTTGCTCGGGATAGAGGATATGGACATTGGCTCCAGCATCGAGGGTAAAACAGAGCGGGGTTCCACTTGCTGTTCGGAAGTCTCTCACTTTCTGGAGAATGGCCAGCGTATTGGGTTTCATCAACAAAAAACTGGGGTCGGAGGTCATCATCATGGCATGGAGGCTGAGGGCTTCCGCTTCGGTGCAGGCAATAAAGGTTGCTAAATCTCCTGCGGTCAAAGCCTGTTTGAGAAGCTCCATATTTCGATGGGCTTGCGCAAAGCGTTGTTCGGCAAAAGGATGTCCCTCCATCAGTCCGTGCCCTGCCGTGCTGCTGACTTTTTTGGCGTCTTTGTCCACCAGCAGGATGGTGTCTTGGTAGTTATTAAAAATGGGATGCCATTTGGGTTGGGGTGCAACAGCATATAGGTCATTGCTGCCGGGAAAAGCCTTGGAAGTACCCCATACCATCATAGGCCCTACAATGCTTCTGGCGGCACTGCCGGAGCCCAATCGGGCCAAAAATGAGGCTTTTTGTTGGGCATCCTCCTCCGTCCAGTTGGGATGGTGTTGTTTTTCAAAGTCCACAATACAAAGGGCCAAAGCAGCCATGGCCGAAGCCGAGGAAGCAATGCCGCTGCTGTGGGGAAAGGAGTTCCGACTGGAAATGGACAGATGATGCTGCGCCAAAGCAGGAAAATAGGGTTGGATGCGTTCCAAAAACTGTTGGATCTTAGGGTGAAAATCTGGCTGTTTTTTTTGATCAAACTTAAAATCAAAGTGCGGGGATCCGTCTTTGCGGGGCGAGAAGTGTACCGAAGTGGTGGTCAAACAGTGGCTGAGGGTAAAACTAATGGATGGGTTCTTGGGCAGTTGCTGTCCGTGTTTTCCCCAGTATTTGACCAACGCTATATTGCTCGGTGCCTGCCATTGGGTTTGGAAATGAGACTTGATCGGTAGATCAAAAACAAAAGATGGGTGATGCATAGGCTACAAAGATACTTCATGTCCCATCCAAAAAAAATAGAGGTGGTTGAAAATGTTTAACTTTAGGGATGAACAAAAAGTTAGTTTTTTGCATTGCCATTGGTGTTCTGCTTTGTTTGGGGGTAGGATTTCTTGCGGGTCAGGCCACCCAAATGTCGGTCAAAACATGGTACGCCACCTTGGAGAAACCCTTTTTTACCCCTCCGGATTGGCTTTTTGCTCCCGTATGGACATTACTCTATGTGTTGATGGGTGTCGCCGCGGGGCGGGTGGGATATTATGGCCATCAGCACCGCAGTGGCAGGACCGCACATTACCTTTTTGGTTTCCAACTGCTGTTTAACGGCTTATGGTCTTTGGTGTTCTTTGGGTTGAGAAATCCCATCGGAGGATTGGTAGTGATCTTGATTCTGATATTGCTGATTGTAAAAACCATTCAAGAATTTAGGAAGGTAGATGCGATGGCCACGCGATTGATGTTTCCTTATTTGATCTGGGTGATTTATGCAACTTTATTGAACGGAGGAGTCGTTTATCTAAATTTTTTGTAGTTTAGGGGAACCAAATACTTTCTACCTATGCTTTCCAAACCTACTTTATCAGCTACCTTAGTTGGTTTTATTTTTTTATTTTTTAGCGGCTGGATTTTTCATGAATACCTTGCGAAAGACTTTTTTTCCCAACACTATGTGAATATGCCATCTCTGATGTCCAATGAGATAAATTATATCGCACTGGGGATTCTGATTGAGGCTTATTTGTTGTCCGTGATTTACGGGAAGTGGGCCAAGGGCAAATTCACCCTTGCCAGCGGTTTTAAACTGGGGGCTTTATTGGGTCTTTTTGTTGGACTGGGCTTGAACATGGTCTCTTTGGGCACCATTGAACTAACGGATGTTCAAGGTACCTTGGTCGAGGCCGTTTGGTCTGTCGTTTATTTTGGTACCGCAGGTTGCCTCAATGGGTGGATTTTTAAGGCATTAAGTTGAACCTAGAAGTGTAGGAATACTCCCAAATGGTGAGAACCATGCAGTTCATTCCATGAGGAGGGTTAATGGAATGGAGTTGTCAATGGGGGATCGTTCTAATAAATAGAATTTTTCCTACACAAAACGAGGGACTAAAAGATGCAACTCGGATTATTCCGGAGCCAATTCTACCTTTAGTCCCTCTAGTTTTTGTTCCATGTTGATTTGACAACCCAGACGGCTGTTTTCCTTTACATGAAAGGCTTCAGACAACATGGCTTCCTCATCGGGAGATTTTTCTTTTAAGTCGTGATCGGATAGGACGTAACACTGGCAGGAGGCACACATGGCCATTCCCCCACAAGTTCCCTCAACAGGCAGTTCATAAGCCTTACATACCTCCATAAGGTTCATGGCCATATCGGTTGGAGCGTCTAGATGATGGGCAACACCTTCTCGGTCGATCACAGTGATTTTGATGTCCACTTATTCGATGGTTTTAATGGTTGATTTTTGAGCTTCTTTTCGGCTGCCGTCAAATCCAGAGATCCCACTTACGGTGGTGTATTTGAGTACGTTGCGTTTGCCGGGATGGATGCGCTGATAGGCACTTTGGCACATGAGGGTGGCCTCGTGAAAACCACAGAGGATGAGCTTGAGTTTGCCAGGATAGGTGTTGACATCACCAATGGCATAGATGCCAGGAATGTTGGTCTGGTAATCCAAGCTGTTGTCCACCTTGATGGCATTTTTTTCGATTTCCAACCCCCAGTCGGCAATAGGACCCAATTGGGGTGTCAATCCAAAAAGCGGGAGGAATCGATCCACAGCGATGTTTTTGGAAGTTCCCTCCTGCACAACGGTGACGGATTCCAATACTACTCCACCTCTCAGGGCGGTGACCTCCGCGGGGGTAATGAGGTGAATTTTACCTTGATCCTTTAAGACTTGTACTTTCTCAACCGAATCCAAAGCCCCCCGAAACTCGCTTCGGCGGTGGATCAGGGTAAGTTCCTCGGCAATATCGGCCAAAACAATCGTCCAATCCAAGGCAGAATCTCCCCCGCCTGCAATGAGTACTTTTTGATTGCGGTAAACTTCAGGATCGCGGATGATGTAGTCCACCCCTTTGTCCTCCCATTGTTGGAGACCCTCCAAATTGGGTTTGCGGGGTTCAAAGGTTCCCAAACCACCAGCAATGGCCACTACCGAGGCATGATGGCGGGTGCCCTTGTTGGTGGTGACGATAAAGCTTCCGTCTGCTTGTTTTTGAATGTCTTGGGCGGTTTCTCCCAGCGTAAAACCCGGTTGAAAGGGTTGGATTTGTTCCATCAATTGATCGACCAAATCCCCGGCCAATATCTCGGGACGAGAGGGGATGTCGTAGATGGGTTTTTTGGGATAGATCTCAGCACACTGCCCTCCGGGTTGGGCAAGGGAGTCGATCAAATGGCACTTGAGTTGGAGCAAACCCGCTTCAAAAACTGCAAACAATCCAGTTGGGCCGGCTCCAATGATAAGAATATCTGTTTTGATCATGAGGTTAATGAGGGTCTACACTGATGACTTCCTCAATTTGGGGGGCGTGTTTTTTGATCGTCATTTCAACCCCAGATTTGAGGGTCATTTGGTTGACGGTACAAGACACACAGGCGCCATGAAGTTTAACTTTTACCTTTTTGTCATCCTCAATGGCTACCAAAGAGATGTCGCCACCATCGGAGGCCAAAAAAGGTCGGATTTCATCCAGTGCGATCAATACTTTTTCTTTGATTTGTTGTGAATCCATAGGACTTATTTTATCGCAGCACAGCCCACCATATTGGTGATGGCCACTGCCTTGGTTGGTGGTAATGTGGTGTTGCGTTTTAACAGTTGGGTGACCATGTTTTGGGTGACTTCCACAATCGATTGTTGTATGGGAGTACCCTCTTGTAACGCAGCAGGGCGACCCAAATCCGAGGCCTCTCTCACTGCTTGAACCAAAGGCAAAGCACCTAAAAAGGGAACGCCCTTGTCTTCGGCCAGGTTTTGTGCCCCTTGCCTACCAAAAATATAGTATTTGTTGTCTGGCAATTCTTCTGGGGTAAAATAGGCCATGTTTTCGATGATGCCCAAAACCGGGACTTGTATGTTTTCTTGATTGAACATGGCAATGCCTTTTTTGGCATCGGCCAAGGCTACATTTTGGGGAGTACTGACCACCACTGCCCCATTGAGGGGGAGCGATTGCACTATACTGAGGTGGATGTCCCCGGTGCCCGGCGGCAGATCGATAAGTAAGAAATCCAATGCTCCCCAGTGGGCATCAAAGATCATTTGGTTGAGGGCTTTGGCAGCCATAGGACCCCGCCAAATAACGGCCTGATTGGGTTGGGTGAAGAATCCAATGGACAAAACCTTGACGCCGTAGTTCTCTACTGGAGCCATTTTGGACTTCCCCCCCACATTGACCGATAAAGGCCGCTGCCCTTCAACATCAAACATGGTGGGAATAGATGGACCATAGATGTCGGCATCTAAAATCCCAACCTTACAACCCATTTGGGCAAGGGTAACCGCGAGATTGGCCGTTACCGTCGATTTTCCCACCCCTCCCTTACCAGACGAAACCGCAATAATGGAATCGATTCCAGGGATGGGATGGCCTTTGATGGGCGCTGTTGGTGGTGGCGCGTCCACTTTGGTGTTGATCTTTATTTTGGCCTTGGGGTAAACTTTTTCGTGGAGGACCTCCAAGATGCTGACCTCTAGTTTTTTTCTCGCTTGAAGGCTGGGATTGGATAAGCGAACGTCGATGTCTATTTCATCTCCAAAAACCATGATGTTGGTTACCGCTTGGCTGTCAATCAAGTTTCCTCCGCCACCGGGTGTCGTGATCGTTTTGAGCGCATCCTCCACATTTTTTTTGGTAAATTTCATCCCCAACAAGCTTAAATTGTAGTTTACAAATATACTCCAATCTGTTCGGAAACAAAAGTTTAGATTTCGATTTCGAAAGGAGGAAGGGCAGTATTGGGATCCCAAAAACAAGCCTTAAAATCGATGATTTGATCGTTTTTGACTGGAATTCCCTCACTTTCCAAGAGCTGCTGCATGAGTCGGGTGCCCGGAAAATGGTGTTTTCCCGACAACAGTCCATTTCGGTTGACCACACGGTGCGCTGGAACATCCAGTTGATCGTGGGAAGCATTCATGGCGTATCCTACCATCCTCGCAGCCTGAGGATGACCCAAATACCTTGCGATGGCCCCATAGGAGGTAACCTTCCCAAAAGGTATTTTTTTAACCACTCCATACACCTGATTGAAAAATTGTGACATCAGCAGAATCGAAATTGAAGATAGGTGATGGACTTGTATTGCTCTAAAAACATTTTTTCATAATGCGTTTGGATGGCGGTGGCCTCCTTGGGGGCATGAGGATTGTTGTAGATGTCATGATGGGAATATAGCAATTCATAGGAGGGATCGTGGAGAATTCCCAAAGTGTAGCCGTGTAAAAATTCACTGTCTGTTTTGAGATGAACCCGACCGTTGGCTTGTAAAATGCGTTTGTATTTTTGAAGGAAATGGGGATGGGTCAGGCGGTGTTTGGTCCTTTTGAATTTGAGCTGGGGGTCGGGAAAGGTGATCCAAATTTCTGAAACTTCCCCTTCGGAAAACAAGGTGTCTATCAACTCAATTTGGGCTCGAACAAAAGCAATATTAGTCAAATTTTGCTCCAATGCCGTTTTGGCACCTCTCCAAAACCGCGCCCCTTTTATGTCGATGCCGATAAAATTCATTTTGGGATTTTCATTGGCCAAATGGAGGGTGTATTCGCCCTTACCACAACCCAATT
>JAQCBK010000083.1 GCA_027621505.1 Bacteroidota bacterium
ATCAGCAGCCTCGACTGAAAGGGGTTGCTCTCCACTATTTTGCATCCATTTTTTCAAGAACTCGGCAGGCAAATCGAATTTCGTCTTGGCCACCAAATATTCGGTCACGTCATTGAGTAACTTTTGGTTGGACTGTTGTTCGAATTGTTTCTCGATTCCTTCCTTGATTTTGGCTTTCATTTCTTCCTCAGACTTCACAGCATCGGGCCCATAAATTTTGTCGTAAAACTCTTGGTTCAAATCTGCTAAAACACGTTCGTTGATTTCTTTAATATCAAAACTGATTTCTCCATCGATTTCTTTAAGCTTGTCAACAGAAACGCTCAATATCCTTGTAGCAGTGGCATCATCTTTAAAAAGGCCTTTGTACTTTAGATTGACTATATCCCCAACAGTAGCTTTTCCAAAGGCCATTAGATTAGTTTTGCCTTTGAGCTGACCCAAATCAAAAGTATGGGTTGTCTCTATTTGAGCGGATTCATTTTTTATGAGGGCAGTGATTTCATAATCATCTTTAGCGTTTTTTTGGGCCACCAGTTTGCCATATTGCTTGCGATAGTGCTTGATTTGATCGTTAATCATGTTATCATTTGCAGTGATCTGGTAATGGGTTACCTTATTTTTTTCGTTAAGATTCACCTCAAACTCAGGAGACAGACCCAATTCAAAAGCAAATGACAGTTGTTGTGCTTTCCAGTCCAGTTCTTCTTTTAAGACAGGTAGTGGGTTACCCAAAATCTTCAGGTTTTCTTCCTTTAGATATTTTTCAAGGTTTTCTTGAAGTAGTTTATTGACCTCATCGGCCGTGACCGCCGTTTCATATTGTTTTTTGATCATGCCCAGGGGAACATGGCCTTTTCTAAATCCCGGGATATTTGCTTTTTTCCGGTAATCTGAAAGTATGTTCTTGACTTTGTCCTCAAAATCACTGCGTTCAATATCAATGGTAATCAAAGCGTTTAGGGCATCTGTGTCTTTACGTGAAATATTCATAGATGTTGGCAAAAATATGGGCGCAAAAGTACGGCATTTATACTGGTTTGCCAAGCGGTTTGCATTACATACTGTTCTTGGTTTTTGATTTTTTTATCAAAATTTTGCATAAAAAAAGTTCCAACGGTTTGTTTTTAAAATATTATAGTAAATTTGCACCCTTAGAATTAATAACCCAGAGGTCGAGAACCTCCATAAATTAATGTGATATGCCCGTAAGAATAAGACTTCAGAGACACGGAAAAAAAGGAAAACCTTTCTATTGGATTGTTGCCGCAGACAGCCGCGCCAAAAGAGACGGTCGCTATTTAGAAAAATTAGGGATTTACAATCCCAACACCAATCCTGCAACGGTTGAATTAAACCTTGACCAGTCAGTTAAGTGGTTAGAAAATGGAGCCCAGCCCTCCGACACAGCCAGAACTTTACTGTCCTACCGTGGGGTCATGCTCAAGCATCACCTCAATGGAGGCGTAAAAAAAGGAGCGTTTTCTCAAGAAGAAGCCGACAAGCGTTTAGAAGCTTGGTTGGAGGAAAAACAAGCCAAAATTCAAGCGAAAATTGATGGTTTGGACAAAGATATGGCAAGTGAACTTGCGTCAAGACTGGCCGCCGAAAAAGCAGTGAATCAAAAGCGAATTGACGCCATGAACGCAGTGCCTGAAGCTGAGGAAACTGCTGAAGCCACCGCCGAAGGAGAAACTCCTGAAGCCGTTGAGGCCACTGCTGAAACCACGACCGAAGAAGTTGCTCCTTTAGGAACTGAAGTGGTACAAGACGAGACTCCAGAAGAAGATACCACAGAGGCAGCTGTATCAGAAGAGGCACCCGCTGAGGAAGTCCCTACCACTGAAGCAGCCGCAGAAGAAACGCCTGCTGAGGAAGTCCCTGCCACTAATGCAGCCGCAGAAGAAATGCCTGCTGAGGAAGCCCCCGCTGCTGATACACCCGTCGAAAACACCGAGGAAGAGGAATCCAAAGAATAACCCCCACCCTCCCTGTACATTATGCAAAAAGAAGAATGCTTCTTTTTAGGTACTATTGTTGCCAAATACAGCTTTAAAGGGGAAATCCTTGCCAAATTGGACAGCGACCAACCGGATGCTCATCTTGATTTAAATTCCCTTTTGGTTGAAACTGCTCAAGGTTTGGTGCCCTTCTTTATTAAAAAAAGTCAGCTGCATAAATCTGCTCTTTTGAGAATTAAATTTGAAGGTATTGATTCAGAAAGTGATGCAGATTCATTAATCAAAAAAGAGCTCTACCTTCCCCTTGATATGCTTCCTCCCCTCAGCGGCAATAAATTTTACTATCATGAAGTCACTGGGTTTTCAGCCATTGACCAATTTGGTCTCCCAGTAGGCAACATTAAATCTGTAAATGACTCTGGTCCACAAGCCTTATTTGTCATTGATGCGGAAGGCACTGAAATTTTGATCCCCGTTCACGATAATTTTATCAAAAAAGTGGATCGGGAAAATCAAAAAATATTTCTGGACTTGCCTGAGGGCTTATTGGATATCTTCAAATAATTAAAAATCCACCACGAAACCAAAAGAGGGAATTGGGATGTTGTCATTTTCACCTGTATCCACTTCGACCAACGATCTGGGTAGAATCAAAACCCCTTCATCATTTCTATTAAGACCGTATTCTTCAGGTCTCGGTACACTTTGTGCCAAGAAATTCTGAATTTCAAAATAGAAATTAAAAGAATAACGCTTGAAATTCCATTTTTTATCAAATCGAATATCAGCCAAATTAAAAGGATCTAACTTGACATTTCCAAGTTGTTGGTAATCCAATACCACCTCTGGATAGGCTTGAAGTGTAGCATTTTGATTTACTGGAACATAGGGTGTCTTCCCCGAAAATCGCCACCGGGCGCTGATCTCCCAATTTCTTTTCAGTTTGTATCCTCCCGAAAAAGAGATCAAATGACGACTGTCCCAAACAGAGGGTAAATAGTCCCCCTGGGTGGTAGTGAATTGACTGTGAAAATAGGTGTATGCAAAAACACCGTAAAAGTTTTTGGTAAGTTTTTGTTGGTAGAGTGCCTCTAAGCCATAACTTTTACCCTTTCCATCGCTTCGGATGGCTTCGTTACCCAAAACCTCAAACCCACCCCCCTTATTGGCTAAGGAAACTCCATCTATCAACGAAATGGGATATTGGCTGTATTTTTTGTAAAATCCTTCAAGGGTTATTCTGGATGCATTTCCAGGGGCATATTCCAAACCTGCAACCCAGTGATCACTACGAGTGTATTTTGCATTTTGATTGACAAATCGCCTTTGGGTATTTTGAAAACCCAACATGGTATAGGTTGGAATTTTATAATATCTCCCCACCGATGCATTGATTTTCCATGTTTGATCTTCCGTCAGATTGTAGGTCAAGGACAACCTTGGAGAAAAATTATCCATCAAACCAGAGCCTTCAGAAAAGCTGTCTGCATCGACGCGAAAACCAAGGGAAAGTCCTAAGTTATCCTGAAAAAACTTCCGCTCTGCTTTGGCAAAAAATCCATACTTCATGAAGTCAATTCCAGTGCTATAATCCAAGTTGTATAAAACACTTTGGGTGTCATTACCATAATCAGAAAATTGAATGTTTGTCCCCGCTCCTACTTTCCATTGATCTATGTAGTGAACGGTTTGAAAACGAAATTTAGTTTCTTGTTCGTGTGAGTCGTTTTCGAATATAACACCCGTTTTATTTGTATTGTCTTGGAATCTTGAAAAAATATTCTGTAAGCGGTTCGTACTGATAGCGGTAACCATAGATCCCTTTCCATTCTTGTATTTTCTTTTCCAAGAAAGCCCCATCGTTATGGTTTTTTGTTGGATGATGGGTACCTGTTCTATGGTGGCTTGTTGTTGTTCATCAAAGTTATCTGGGGCTTTTACCGAAAAGTCATCGATGGTTCCTAAGCCAAGAAAAACCAAAGTATTATAGGCATCGATCTCGTGATTGATTTTCCACTGATAATCCCAATAATCTGGACGAATGGGGAGGCCGATCAACTCAAATAAAAACTGCAAATAACTTCTTCGAACGGAGAACAGCAGGGTTGTTTTGGCAGCTTGTTCTTTTTCTTTTCTGAACAAAGGGCCCTCTAGGGTCAGTGCTGCTTCACTAGCACCCAGTCTAAAATTACCGCCAAAACGATTGGGATTTCCCTCTCTTTGATCAAAGGAAAGTACGCCAGACAGGGGATTGTCATATTCCGCACCAAAAGCAGAACTCGATAGGGTCACCTCCCTAATAAAAGAAACATTGAGCATTCCCACAGGACCTCCCGCACTCCCTTGGGTACTGAAATGGTTGATGTTGGGAATTTCGATACCGTCGAGGTAATAAACGGATTCGTTGGGGGCACCTCCACGGATGATGATGTCATTCCTAAACCCACCGATGGAAGGAGAGATCCCCGGCATGCTTTGGATCACTTTGGTAATGTCATTATTCCCCCCTGGATAGGTTTCGATCTCAACCGCCGAAAAAGTTTGGGTAGACAACGGTGTTTCAACAGAAGTTCTGAAGGGGCTTTGCACCACCACAATCTCCTCCAATTCATTGGTAGATTCCTCTAATAAAACCTGTAGCGGAGGGGTTCCAAAAGTTTTGACAATGATATTGTATACAGTCTGTGATTGATATCCCAAGTGACTGATTTTCAAATTGTAAGTTTGAGTGGGGATCTCCCTAAAATTAAAATACCCCTCGGCATCGGTAACGACGCCAATGGTGGTGTCTTCTAGGAGAATGGTTACTCCCTCAATGGGAAGTTGAGTTTGTTGATCGAGAACTCTGCCAATCAATTGGCCCGTATTCTGAGCAATCAAATAAAAGTTGGAAAATAACAGCAGGACAAAGAGATGGAACTTTAGCATTTTTTTTTGTAAAAATAAATTAAACAAATTAAAGTAGTTAATTTTTGTTTAACTTTTTCATAAAATAATTAAACTAAAATTTTTTAT
>JAQCBK010000084.1 GCA_027621505.1 Bacteroidota bacterium
AATGTTTGGTGTTTCGATGCTTGAGGCTTGTAGTTCTGATGGGGATGACGACTATACCGCTCCAAATAACACCAATAATAACGGAGGAAATTCAGGAGAACCTGACATAGTAACGATCGATCTTAGCAAATCCATGTTTTCAAACTTATCGGAAGTTGGGGGCTGGTTAAATTACTCCACTGAAAACATGTTGTTATTAAGAATTAGTGAAACAACGATTAGGGCTTTCAGTAATGTATGTCCTCATGCAGGGGCCAACAATCAATGGTCTCATAGTAATGATAAGTTTACCTGCAGCAACCATGGTCGTTCTTTTAATGACGACTGTTCGGGATCGGGGTTAAAATTGACCTGTTACACTACCGCTATTAATGGAAATACGCTAGAGGTAACACGCTAATCAAAAGTACTTTTATTGTTCTTTTTTTCTTTTTTTTCTCGCCTGGGCTTCTCTTTGGCCAATGCCTCCTCTTTTAGGAGTTTTTTCTCTTCGTTTTTGAGGTCAAATTCAGCCCTGAATTCCTCCAAATCAGTAGCATTAATTTGTTCTTGATCTGGAGCTTGTAGCGCAGCATCATCCGCAGAGAAGTTGGCTTTATTGGTCTGCTTTCTCATGATTTCTTTGGCCGCCTTTAAGTTAAAGTAAACCCCTGGATCGATCATTTTATTGGCCACATAATTTTCTTTTTTGACTTTGTCCCAGCGAACAAACACAAAACCACCATTAACACTGTCGAGTTTTACCCTAAAAACCCGGGCTTTGTTGGGCAGGGTTTGATAAATTTGGATGTTTTCGGGCACATAACCTGCCAAATCCAACAAATCTTGAACAAAAAAACGTTGCCCATCGGCAGAGGGGTCATTGATGGGTTCAAGGTACTCCTCCTCGTAGGTTTGAGCTGAAAGAGAGGTTAGGACTCCCGAAAAAATGAAAAACAAACAGCACGCTAGTCTCATAAAATCAATGATTCACCTTTATCTGTAACATAATATTTCTTCCCATTTCATCCCCGTAAAACCTTAACCGATTGAGGTAATTTCTGTAGGAAGTATTCAATAGATTCTCAAAGATAAGAGATACACTGATTTTATCAGAAAAAAATGGATAAGACCCCCAATGCAATTCCATCCCCAAGAGATGATAAGCCTGGGGTGGTGTACTGATGTCCACCAGCTTGGTAAGCCTTTTACCATTTTCAACAACGGAAGTTTCAAAGTTGTTATCGGGAAACTGTTTTTGACTTAAAATACCCTTACTGGTCAAAGCCATAAAAAAAGATTTCCATCGAGGAAATGAGAGTTGTAATTGACTGGTAGTCGTAAATGGGGGGATACTGATCAAAGGGGTTTTATTCCCTTTTTCAACTCCATCAATCCATGATGAATTATTGCTCAGCAGAATCCGTTCCCCCAACTGCATAGACATGTCCAAATCGAAACCTAGTATGGTGGAACTGATTGACCTGTATTCCCATACTGGGAAAGCCCCTCTTATGGTGAGCTCGAATCCTGTGGGTTCAATAATTATATAGTTTTGTCCCTGAGTAAAATAAGGGCTAAAGTTATATCTGAAAACACCCCTTTCTTTTTGAAGATTAAGGACAAATTTTTGTGTCGTTTCGGTTTTTAAAAATGGATTGCCATACTCAATTGAAGCGAGGGCGTGATGCAATCCATCACTAAACATTTCGGCGATATCAGGAGCCCGTTCCGTGTGAAAAACATTAACACTCAATTTTAAATCTGGTTGGATTGCGTATTTCAATCCCGTACTTAGAGAAAGGTTATTAAAAGTTAACCTTTGCTCAACCAGCTTTTGGCCTGCAACATCGCGGATCACAAAAGCACCAAGCCGCTCTTCATAATTTTCTTTTCTCCATCGGCTGTAATGGTAGTATTTTTTCACCTGATTGTTTTGATGGCCATATCGGAGCCCAAAGTCTAAACTCAAATCATTGGATGGGGTAAAGCTCGTGGTAAAATAGGCTTCCAGCCTTGTTTTGATATAATCCGGTATGAATCTTTTAATTCCAGTATCTGGGTTGGAATAGTTATCTTGGATTTGAAGAAAAGCACCGGAGTCAAAAGACCATCTGAATCCACCCCATTCATAATTGTAGGCAAAATTATGGGTATCCAGTGTTAGATCAATTGCTGCTTTATCTTTGTATTCCCCCCTTCTAATGTCATATTCTTTTCGATTATTTCTCTGCCAATTGTATTTCGCATTCCATTTACCGTTGGTCAGATTCCTTTTTGAGTATTGAAAACCACCCGTGTAATGCTTATTTAATTGTTTTGGGTGAATGATTTGATGACTAAAAGGGTTGATGATCGTTGGGGTGTCTGACTCAATGGCAGTCAATAGGTCAAGGACATTACCGATATGGGCACTGCTTAGGATTCCAATTTCTTGACTGAAAAAACTAAAATTGGTTTTCCATTGACTGAGAATTTTATTTTGTCCCATTGAAAAGGAAAAATTGTTTTCATCATTTCCGGTATTTGACAGCACATAATCTGGGGCTGAAAAATCCCCCACTCTTTTGATTGTTGCCCGAACCTTAAAATAATTACCACTCTGAAAAGACTTGGTCCAAGAACTGATTAAGTTTAAACCCCTTCCATTGGTCATCCCGTTCAAAATGGTTTTTCCGTATAATGAATCCATGATTTTGGGCGGTTTAGACTCCAGCACTACCACCCCACCAGGGGTATCTCCCGAATACTTTAAAACTCCTGCTCCCTTGATCAAACGGATTTGTTCAAAAGCATTTTGATCAATATTGGGAGCGTGATCTTGTCCCCACTGTTGATTTTCTATTGGGATGCCATCATAAATGATGCCCACACGACTTCCAAACATCCCATGGATCATGGGTTTTGAAATCACAATTCCCGAACTCAGTATTTGGACGCCACTGATTTGCTCCAATGCCTTTGCCAAGCCTCTACCGCTAAACTGATCTTTTTGCAATTCAGTTAATGTATAGGATGGCGCGGTAGCTGAAAGCTTTTTTATTTTACTTTCCTCCACAACCACTTCCTCTAGGGATTCTATATGATGCTCAAGATAAAACTTTCTAGCGGTTGATTTATTCAGATTGACCGATGTAAAGAGGTCATCACAATTCGGGTGAGAAATTTTTAGATTTATTTTTCCCGAACATCGATTTTTAAGGAGAAATATTCCATCAGCATCAGAAAAAACAGTTTCGTTGCCCTCCACAACTTGGATCACTGCAGCGCTGACTGGAGAATTGTCATGTAAATCCACGACACTCCCCTTCAAAACCAAATCACATTCTTGAGAAAAACAAAAACTGCTAGTCAACAAAGAAAAATTGACTAGCAGGATTATCAATACAAAACTCTTTGAGCATCTACATTTTGGAAATTTAGGTTTCCATAAACCCACTATATTATATAGGGATCTCATCATTTGACATGAACCTCAAATTCAATTTGAATATCCGTGGCGCCTCCAATATCATTTCGCGTACTCCCGGTTTTTGAGGTGGGTTCATGAATTAAATATCCCACTACTACTCCCGAAGTTTTTCCAGTTGTAGTCCAAATAGTTTTTAAAAATAGGGGATTTCCGTTGCTATCTTCGGTATCATTAGCAGCGGATACAATCGAAAAACCATTGAGTTCGTCGGTGATATCATAAAAAAATTGGTGCTCGTCTTTCTCTTCAATAATCTCTGATGTAATATTATCTGAAATGTTGAAAAAGGAAATGGAGACATTATAAGTTGCATTTGCTTCCAGATCAATCTTAATATGCTCCCCCTGGTGATCCACCTGATCCTCATCATCGTGATCGTGTTCTTCCACCTCAAAAGTATAGGTGGTTGGATTGGAAGATCCTTCTTTGGTCACTTCTAGGGTAACCCTAGAAAACGCCTCGTTTTCATTAATGGGATCCGGATCGTCTTTAGAGCAAGCAAAAAGCAGGACAAATAAACATAGGGCAAGAATGGATTTAATAGATATTTTTTTTAACATGATGTGTAATTTTTATTTGGATTATTAGAGCATGACCCCACAGGGTCAATACAAAAAAACAGGAAAAAATTACACTTCTGGTGGACCCCGAAGGCTATCATAAGTGTCTATGGAAAATGAATCTCCCAGGCAGAAATAATGGAATTTCTTTTGGGCAGCCGTTAGCGCGATCCAACTAAACGCTTGTCCTAAAATTTCAATGGAAGGGGCATATTGGTATTCCAAAACATCACAATCCAACTCGATTCCGTGGAGGTGGGTCTCAACAATTTCACAGGTTTTGTGATCGTGATCTTCAAATAAGTGAGAAAAAGATCCGATATAGGGCAACCACAAGACAAAAGTCAAAAGAGAGGACAACAATAGTTTTTTGAAGTCGAGTTGCATGGATTTTACCCTATTTTTATCCTCTAAATATAGGGGTTAAAGTTTAATTTAGCATCTTTGTTTTAGATAAAAGCAGATGAAAAATACACTTTACCTTTCGACATTGTTCCTATTGATCTTTTTAATTCATGGCTGTGAATCAAAAGGAAAATCCACACCAAAAGGGAGCAAATCTACAGAGCCCCCTTTGGGAATGGTTTGGATTCCTGAGGGCACCTTCAATATGGGAAGCGAAGGCCCCCAGTCTCGACCTGATGAAGCGCCCGTTCATGCTGTTAAAGTGGATGGATTTTGGATCGATCAAACCGAGGTAACCAATGCACAATTTTCCGAATTTGTAGCCGCCACCGGTTATGTCACCACGGCCGAAAAACCTGTTGATTGGGAAGAAATGAAAAAACAACTCCCCCCTGGGACTCCCAAACCACACGACTCACT
>JAQCBK010000085.1 GCA_027621505.1 Bacteroidota bacterium
TCAATGTGGTTTTACCTGTACCAGCATAGCCTTTGATCAACAAAATGGAATCACTGGGAGCTTCGTAAAGAAAATGCGCAATTTTTTCAAAACCCTTTTCTTGGGAGGGGGTAGGTTGAAATCTAAATTTTTCTTTTAAAATTCGATGGAAAGACGGGTTTGACATTTCGCTTATTTTCTACCAATATAATTCATTTGTAAAACTTTTACGATTCAAAAAAAATTGTAGATTTGTTGATAGTATTAATTATTAAACCATGAAAATTGCGCTTCAAGCCGTACTTTGGATTCTTGCCATCTTCTTTAGCTATAAGATTTATGACGCCATCAATGGGCCGATCAATTTCAACAAGACTAAAAACGAACGTTATGCGAAAGTAATTAACAAATTAAAAGATATTCGCAAAGCCCAAATCGCCCACAAAGATGTTACTGGTATTTACAGTAATAACTTTGATAGTTTGGTCAAATTCGTTGACAATGGGATTTTTACCTTGATACAAAAGCGAGATTCTTCTTACATGGAATATGACAAAGTTTATAGAATTGACATGTTGCGGGAAGTCGTCGTCGTCGATACCCTTGGTTTTGTTCCCGTTAAAGATTCTCTATTCAAAAATTCCAATGCTTATAAAGACTTCGCCTCAGTACCCATAGAAGGTGTTGACTCCAAATTCGAGATCAATGCCAATATCATTGACAAAAATGGTTATAAAGTTCCTGTGTTTGAGGTTAAAGTCTCCAAAAATATCATCCTACACGATCAAGACTCAGATTTATTGAGATTTGAAAACGAAACCGTTTCGGTCGATGGTGTCAATGGCCCGGCCATTATATTGGGATCTCTTACGGAAGTAAGCACCAATGGAAACTGGCCCACCATATTTGATGCCACTCAGTAAAAATACCATACAAGAAAATGAACTATCCATCCAAATTTTTAAGGGTGGATTTTCTTTTTGTACAAAAGATAAATGCAAGTTTTACCCCTTGGATTTTCACCCCATTGAGCAAAGCGACGCCTTTGCAAAACTACTGGAAAAGGACTCCTGTTTAGAAAAAGAGAAAATCAAAGCGGTATTTTTCAATCAACCTGCCACATTTGTACCCAAAGAACTTTACAACCCCAACAATAAACAAACCTATCTCAACTACAATATTGATCTGGATAAGGGATTGAACATTGCAGAAAATCAAACCCAAGACGAAAAGATTCAAATATTATTTTCTATTGACGATCAAATACAGAAAACCTTAAAATTTTATTTTAAAGACATTTCATTTTCACACTATACCCAGACACTGTATGACCTGAGCGCCTCATCAAACCCTTTGGGAGAAACGGTGATGAATCTCCACCTTCAGGATGATCAATTCGATCTGCTGGTCAATAAAGGAGAGGATCTCCTTTTTTTTAACACCTACTCCTATAAAAACGAAAATGGTTTCCTTTATTTTATCATGGCGGTAGCCGAAGAGTTATCCCTTTCTCCGGAATCGTTTCGCATCCAATTTTTTGGGAAGTACGACCGCTATAAGAAATATTACACCGCCCTAGAAAGTCACCACGAGAAGATAAGTTTTACCCAGGAAGGAGAATGGTTGTTGTTTGATGGAAAAGAGCATCCTGCACCCTATTTCATTAATCTTTTTTGACCGATGCGTATCATCTCGGGAATACACAAAGGCCGAAAACTCTCCCCTCCAAAGAAGCTCCCTGTAAGACCCACCACCGACCGATCCAAAGAGGCCTTGTTTAACATCCTTCAGCACCAGCTCGATTGGGAGCATATAGCCGTATTGGACCTTTTTTCTGGCACAGGAAGCATCAGCTATGAATTTGGCTCCAGAGGGGTAAAAGCCATACATGCTGTAGATCAAAACAGAATGTGCGTGGCCTATATCAAAAAAACTGCAGCAACATTGGAACTCCCAATAGAAGTCACCCAAATAGAGGTACTGAAGTTTTTATCTGTTGTTAAAACAAAATTCGATTTGATATTCGCAGACCCCCCCTACGATATGAGTCTGGATCAGTACAGCGAAATCATAGCAACCGTTTTTTCTAAAAAGCTTTTAGGGGAAACGGGAATTTTGATCATAGAACACAGTACGCATCTATTGTTGGATGAAGACCCACACTTTTCCCATTCGAGAAAATACGGGAGCAATGTATTCAGTTTTTTTAAAAGATAAAAAAAGGCAGGCCTGTAAGCCGGATTCTGTCGAGTCTTATCATTTATCTGGATGTTGCATTGCTACAACATTCTAGCCGCCTACCCAATTGCATCGGACGAGCCGTCCTCAAAAGCAATCTTATTTGGCGTTGCACCGTATAGAGTTTACCTGATTTCACTACAGCCGAACTGTACTTGCTTTCTGTTGCACTGGTCCTATCCGCCGAGGCGGACGACGGGCGTTACCCGCTATACTGCTCTGTGGTGTCCGGACTTTCCTCTCTTTTTTCAAAGAGCAATAAGACAGCCTGCCATTTGCAAATTTAGTCTTTTGTTGATAATTTAAGCTGAATTTGTTTTCTCTCTCCCCAAGGGTCAGCGTTCTATTTTTATCTTTGTTTTAGACACCATCAATTATGGAAACCTTTGTTGTCTCTGCACTAAAGTACCGTCCTAAAACTTTTGAAGAAGTGGTAGGGCAAAAAGCCATTACCCAGACTTTAGAAAACGCCATTGAAAAAAATCAATTGGCCCAAGCATTGCTCTTTTGTGGCCCACGCGGCGTAGGCAAGACCTCCTGTGCCCGTATTTTGGCCAAAAAGATCAATGGCCTAGACAATGCCGATCCCAATCAAGACTTTGCCTTTAATATTTTTGAATTGGATGCTGCCTCCAATAACTCTGTTGATGATATCCGATCCCTCAACGAACAGGTGCGAATTCCCCCTCAGGTGGGTACCCATAAAATATATATCATCGACGAAGTTCATATGCTGTCCATTGGGGCTTTCAATGCTTTTCTCAAAACCCTGGAGGAACCCCCAAAACACGTCATTTTTATCTTGGCCACCACAGAAAAGCAGAAAATCATCCCCACCATACTCTCCCGATGCCAGACCTATGACTTTAAAAGGATCAGCGTAAAAGACTGTAAGGATCACCTTCAAAAAATAGCGGAAGACCAGAAGATCACTTTTGAAGAAGAGGCCTTGGATCTGATTGCTCAAAAAGCTGACGGGGCAATGAGAGATGCCCTTTCCACCTTTGACAGAATGGTGAATTTCACCAACCGCAACCTCACGGTAAAATCCGTGTCTGAAAACTTAAATGTATTGGATCACGATACCTTTTTTAGTATCACAACACTGATCCTCAATCACGATATCCCGGGGCTATTGTCCGCATTGGACAAAATACTACAGAAAGGATTTGATGAATTGCAATTCATCACTGGCTTGGCCTCTCATTTTAGGGATTTGTTGGTCAGCAAAGAGGAAAAAAACCTTCCTTTGTTGGAAGTCAGCGAAACCACTCAAAAGCGATATATCGAACAAACCACCAATGCTCCCCTCCCACTGCTGTTGTCGGGTATAGATTTGGCCAGTAAATGTGAACTGGACTACAGAAATACTAAAAATAAAAGATTACTGATTGAGTTATGTTTAATGCAAATGGCCTCACTCCATTTCGAGGGAAAATAAATCATTTTATTATTCCTTCAAGCCATTTCTCCAATGATGGCAAGGAAAGCGATGTCGTTGAGACGAAGGTCGTGGCGGAGGAAAAAGTGGCATACAAGGCCGAAGAACCACCCCTGTCCGTGGAGGAAAGCAAACCAATAACTCAGGGGGATACTCCGCCTCCAATTAAAATTGAAAGACCACAATCCAATATCGGAATATCCAGTCTTTCCCTTTCAAGCATTCAATTTAAAAAAGAGAGCGAGAGAAAATCGTCCTCAAAAAATGCAACGGTCAACAAAGCCGAGGCAACTTTCGGTCAAGAAACACTGACCCAACTGTGGCAAGAATACACCCAGGAGAAAAACAACCAAGGAGAAAATAATATCGCCGCTTTAATGGAAATGAGCCCACCGCTCTTGAAGGACCACTTTAAAATACAATTAACAACCAACAGCCAATCCAATAAAATTGAGTTGACAAAAGAATTGCCTGACCTAATTGCACATTTAAGTAAGCAATTGAATAATTATAAAATCACCTTTGACATCATCGTCGAAGAGCAAAAGAAAAGTGAGTTTATCTATACTGCAGAGGACAAATACAAACACCTGAAAAAAATTAATCCCGAAATTGAGCTTTTAAAAAAAGAATTTGATTTGGACCTATAGACAAAAAAATGCTTGGACTAAAACTTCCCACCGACCCGCGCTGGGTCAATATCGTTGAAAAAAACATACACGAGATTTTAACCGACCATGCATTTTGTGAACAAAAAGCAGCCAGTACTGCCATTTCTTTGATGGTGAGGTATCCCGAGGAAAAGGAACTCGTAAAGTCCATGATCACTCTGGCTCAAGAAGAACTGAGTCATTTCGAAATGGTACATCAACGCATACTCGAAAGAGGTTGGGTGTTGGGAAGAGAACGCAAAGATGAATACGTAAGGGATTTAAAACAGTTTTTCCCCAAAGGCGGGAGCAGAATGGATCAATTGGTTCATCAACTGCTTTATGCTGCATTGATTGAGGCGAGAAGCTGTGAGCGGTTTCGATTGCTCTC
>JAQCBK010000086.1 GCA_027621505.1 Bacteroidota bacterium
TGTTGCCAAGTCCTCAAAAATTGCAACAAATTGCTCGAGAAAATAAACTAGGATATTTAGTCAAAAACCAAATGGCGGATAGCTATCATCAAACTCTCGAGCTATGGCGAAAAAACTTTAACGAAAAATGGCAAAAGATTAAGAATTTGGGTTATTCGGATGAATTTAAGCGAATGTGGAACTTTTACCTATCCTATTGTTCAGGTGGTTTTAAGGCTAAAACCATCGATGTTTACCAAATCGATTTTACCAAAAATAATTAATTATTCACCTCTCAGCTAGGTTGTAAATTATTTTGTAATGATTGCGCTGATGGGGCTTTTGATCTATTTCATTCGATTTCAATTTCAAAACCGATAAGTTAATTTTCAAAAATAACCATCATTTTTGAGAATTTTGCAAATAACTAATAAATAATGTGATCAATATTTTAATGGTTTCTGTTCAATTATATTTATTTTATGTATATATTTATTGAATTAATTTCTGCATCCTGTACTAAAAAGGGCAGCAAATAAACATTAATAAGGAAATTTATCAAATATCAATCCATGGCAACACCCGTCAAAAAGAATTCTCGACGACCCTCCACTTCCTCCTCTCTGACTCGAAGTGAGGAGATCGACTTAGATTTAATAGGGGCTTTGCAGTATTGGTGGTCAAAAAAAATACAATATTTTGTAATCAATCTGGGTATTCTGTTAGCCCTAGGGTTATGTCTTTTTTTATTTCTTCAATCAAAGAATAACTCTGAATTACATTACTCTGAAATTGTTTTTCAAACGACTACTACGAACTCTCCTTTAAATCTTGATCAAATCATTGATCCGGTTGTTATCGAATCCAATATTCAAAAAGAACAATTTCAAAATCTCGACCCTCAGCGGATCATCCAGAATTTATCCATTAATCAATCTTTTCCCCAAACCGATCGAATAGCGGACCAGGTTCTTGCTATAAGCGATACTCAAATAAAAAAACTCGCATTATCAGGAGATCAACTCGAACAAACCATCCTAGCTCTTAATGCATTATCCCAGCGGTATTATGCTCTACGGATTACTCATAATCAAACGTCGATTACTCCTGCCCAAGCAGATTTTTTATTAAATTCGCTCATTGATTCATTTAACCAAAAAACATCGCAAGATGTTGATCTCCAAGAAACAGGACTGTTTCTTCTCAGTCCTGTAGTTGAAGAGGATTTACAAAATCAAAATTTATTATTTGAAAAATTATCGGCAATTCGAGTCAATATTTCTACAATTCAAAATCAATACACAGAGTTGGTGACAGCGACCGATTTCTCTATTCTTTCAACTCAGTTGAATTTTTTTGATCAGTATTTATATCAGTCCTCATCAATCGAGCGCGATGAAGTCACCATTCGATTAGAAAATCGAATAAGTGAAATAGACAGTAAGCTCTCCAGCTTGTATGAAATTCTCAATCTTGTTCAAAATAATCAAAGCCAACAATCATCAGTTACTCTAGGTAATGGGGAAAATTCCTCAATTACCCAACTTAATAATGACTCCATTCAAAGTCTTCTCAATCTGGGAAAAGAACTATCCGGCGTTGATTTGATCACGACGACTGCAGAAGAAATTAGAAACTTATCTTTTCAAAAAGCAGAATTACAATCCCAATTAAATCTTAACCAAGAATTTCGCCTTTCCTCAAGTGAGCCACTAAGCATAAATTTTGAGAAGGTCAATGAGCTCATCGCGCAAGTTAATCAATTAACCACCAAAGTAATTAAGGATAAAAACCCTGATCGGTATTTATCAGTGGTTGCCCCTCCTTTGTATTACAGTGATCAAGCGAATTTAATGGCTCAATTTGGCCGCTATGCGATGATCTTGTTTGTACTGACTTTCTTAAGTACTTTTATTTTTTATCTTTTACGATTCCAATTCAGACAAAGTCTTTAAACTATTTTTCATTCATGGAGTCTCTTAGGCTATGAGACCTTGAGTTGATTTTTAATAACGATCTAGCAAACACATAGCCTATTTGAGTGAGGATAAAAATTACTAAAGACCATTGAGGAAGAATAGCTGATACCTCATATCCAATGACAAAGATGAATGCTGATAATATGCAAATAACAAAAGTAACTCCCACAGGATTATTCCACCTTGTGAGGAGCAAATGATGTAAGTGATCTTGACCGGGTTCAAAGATACTTCTTTTTTCCTGTCTGCGAGTCCAGCTAACAGCTATAAATTCAAAAAAAAGTAAACCAAAAAACCAAAGACCATTTAAATGAACATGTTTTTGTTCTAAAGCCATAGAATGAGAAAGACTATTGATTACAGCCAGAGAAATTATAAAGCTTAGGATATAATTACCACCATCTCCTAGAAAGAGTTTATTCAAACCAATCAAGCGAAAGTTAGCGTATAAAAAAATGACACATAAGATAGCTAAGATTAAAAGAAGAGAGGAAAAATTTCCTATAAAAAAATAATTGAATAACAACAGTATTTTAGTTAAAACCAGCCCCAAACAAAGCCCATCAATTCCATCAAAATAATTCAGAGCATTAATGACTAGCATTACGGCTGCTGTGCTCACGATGAGCCCGAAGGGACCTAAGGAAATAGTAGCAAATCCCACCTCAAGATAAGAAAAAGATAAACCACTCCAAAAAAGAAAACCGATGATTATGATAAACTGTAGAATGAATTTCAAACGAACACTCAAAGTTATTCGATCATCAATAATTCCTAATATCCCAAAGGCTGAAGCAGCACAAATCATTGAAATTTCTAAGGCGCTATAGGATACGATCAATAAACTGAATAGGAGACAGGTGATGAAAAAAAACCCTCCTCCCAAATAGGCCGGTTGCTCATGAAGAGATCGACCTGGAATGATCGGATCTTGAAAGTCGATGACTTTTAATAAATTAGAAAAAATATAGAGGAATATCAAACTACCAAAGATCACGATTAATAATTGGGTAAAAGGCAGGTTAGTCATTTACATATCTCTATTCTCATATTTGCGATAAAAATCTATATTTTTTATCTATAAAAAGATCTATTAATGCCCTTTAAATTGGCAATGAATAATTCACTTATGAGTTATAAAATCCCACAATATCCCATATATAGTGGTATCAAATATTTTTTAATACTACATGTTGTATTTATCGAAAAAATAAGTTATATTTTAAATACCTAATTATCTATTGATATGAGGAACGAGTTGAAATTGCTCGCAGGCAGTACAGTGATAATGTGCTTCGACCTTCCCGTGTAAAAAGAGATCCGGGTCTCCAATCAAAATATTAATTAAGTAAAGGAGTTAAGTATGACTCAACATAATGAACAGAGTAAGCACCTTCCTAAAGTGAGAAGTACAAAACAAATCGAAGCTAGTCGTCGTAATGGCGCCAAATCAAAAGGTGCCGTGACCGCAGAAGGTAAAAAGAAGGCCGCGATGAATGCCTTAAAACACGGACTTCGATCCCAGCAATTTTTAGTGGTCGGTGAATCGTTAGAGGAGTTTGAAGAACATCGATGCGCCTTCGAAGCTGATTTTCCTACAAAAACACAAGTAGGAAAACTCGCCGTCGAACAGGCGGTAATTTTATCTTGGCAGATGCGCCGCTTTCCTAAAATTCAAGCAGGGCTCATGAGCTTGCAAGTCAATGACTATGAAGATGAAATTGATGTTAGGCTGCACCGAGAACGTAATGTGCGCACTCGTCGAGGGATAACGGATGATGCCCAAACTAAATTGCACAAGCAGATTGAGTGGTTAGCCGTGGGATATTTTCGTAGTGTCGGCCCAGACGGCGCTTTTAAATTACTTTGTCACTATGAACAAATTACCGTGAAGAAGTATTACATGACGATTAATTTTATCAAAGACTTACAATTGAAAGGAGAGTTATAACATGAAAGATCAACGACCGCTTCGATATCGCAATAGTTTAGTTGGAGGAAAGTATGCGAAAAAAAAATATACCCCTTGGGATTTTTCTTTTCCTTATACTCGTTTGGTTATGCAGGAGCCGACACCGGTGCAACAAGATTGTGTAGTGCGGGTACAAGGAGCACCATGTCAGATCCAGACAGGGGAGGTTTGTCTGAACCCCCCTGTTTCTACAAACGAACCCAAGAAAAAAAAGACCCCCTCTCCTTGGCAATACATTCAACCGCAACAATTATGCGGTATGGGTTGGTGTGATGCTCGCAAGCCCATCAATCAAGGCAAGCTAGGGTATGCGTCAACACGCGAACGTCTCCCAGAGAAGCCAACACGGTCGTATTACTAACCGTGAAGAGATCTAGTTTAAAAAGAATGCGTAGTTAGAGATAGTGCATGTTTAAAAAAAGCTTATTACTGGGGTTTTTGTTTTTAATCATCACAGGATGTTCCAATATGAAACTAAAAGATTTCGCAGAAAAAAAACCTGAATTTAAATTAGAAGAGTACTTTTTAGGGAAAACTTCAGCTTCAGGTTTATT
>JAQCBK010000026.1 GCA_027621505.1 Bacteroidota bacterium
ACAACAGGGGAATATTCGCAAAGGTCAATCACTGTTGAGGGAATGTTCCCGCCATATCCGTCGTCTAACATCAAATCAATATGATTTTCCCAACGCTCAAATATTAAATCTGGATCAGTACTGTATTCCAGTATTTCATCTTCATCGTGGAGAGAAGTAGTGATCAAGGGAGCGTTGAGAAAATCCATCAAAGACAACAAAATGGGATGATCGGCCATCCGAATGCCAATTGATTTTCTTTTTTCAAAAGGCTTTGGGAGCTTTAAACAGGGTAGAATAAAAGTATAGGGCCCTGGTAAACATCGTTTTAAAAGTTTGAATGTGGCGTTGTCCAAGGGTTTAACATGTTTGGACAAATCATTAAAATCCCTCATAAAAAAACTAAAAGGGGCTTTGTCTAATTTCACATTTTTAATGTGAGATAAACGCTTTAGTCCTTTGATGTTATTACTCAAACATCCGAGAGCGTAAACAGTATCGGTAGGGTAAATAATAAGCCCTCCTTCCTCCAACACCTTGGCCGCTTTTCTTATGTGTTTTAGATTGGGCTTGGATTGGTAGAATTTTAAGAGTTTAGACATTAATTTTTGATTTTTAGCTTTGCGAATCGTAACAAAAGATGTTTTTGTCCAACTCCTCTAAAATCGATAAGTGCTTTTTTATCATTGGCTTTACCCTCAACGGATATGACTTTACCATACCCAAAACGAGCATGTTCGACGGTCATTCCCTCCTCCAAATCGGTTAATCCTGAAGAAATGTTTGGTGTTGATGCGTTGTCAACTGCATTGAATTTTCTGAGTTTCCCCATTTGGTTCTGACTCGGAGTGGTATTCACCCTATCCTTATAAACTCTCTCTTTATTTTGAGATTGTGGAGGTTCAAAACCTCCAAAGATGCCCTTGTCGATCATGGGTTTAAAAACATATTCCTCTTTGGGGATAGCATAATCTATGTATTGATCATCCATTTCATCAATAAATCGACTGGGTTCAGCATCTACCAGTTTACCCCAGCGATAGCGGGAAAGCGTATAAGTAAGAATTGCTCTTTGCTCTGCACGGGTTAGGGCTACATAAAAAAGCCTCCGCTCCTCCTCCAACTCGCTTCTGGTGTTGAGACTCAATGCAGATGGAAAAAGATCTTCCTCCAAGCCCACAATAAAGACTACAGGAAACTCTAGTCCCTTGGAAAGATGAATGGTCATTAAGTAAACACAATCAATATCCTCATCTTTTTGATTGTCGAAATCTGTGGCCAGCGCTACATCTTCCAAAAACTCTGATAAACTTCCACTGGCGTCGGCCAATTCTCTTTGTCCCTCTACAAAATCACGAATACCATTGAGCAATTCCTCAATGTTTTCCACCTTGGAAACCCCCTCTGGTGTTCCATCTTTTTTCAATTCCATAACAAACCCACTTTTTTGGGTCACCAATTCAGCAATTTCAAAAGCATTGGACTTTTGGTTTTCTATTTGAAGACTTAAAATAAAATTGACAAATTCCTCTAACTTTTTCAGGGTTCCAGAATTAAGGGACAAATTAAGGTCCATTGCTTTTTGAAGGGTTTCAAAAAGAGAAAGACCGTTGTTCTTTGCTCCAATAATCAATTTGTCCAAGGTGGCTTGGCCGATGCCTCGCGCAGGATAATTGATCACTCTTTTAAGGCTTTCCTCATCTTTGTGGTTCACAATCAGTCGTAAATAGGCCAAGAGGTCTTTAATCTCTTTTCTTTGATAAAAAGACAAACCGCCGTAAATACGATAGGGAATGTCACGTTTCCTCAACGCGTCTTCTATGGCTCTTGACTGAGCATTGGTGCGATAGAGAATGACAAATTCTTTATTTTGACGTTGTTCTTGCATTTTAAGCTCAAAGATCTGAGCAGCCACTTCCCTGCCCTCATCCGCATCGTTTGAGCATCTTTGCACTTTGATTTTACTACCCTCGTCATTGGAAGTCCACACTACCTTTTCGATCTTATTTTTGTTGTGACTGATGATCGAATTGGCAGCATTGACGATATTTTTTGTCGAACGGTAGTTTTGCTCTAATCGATACAACTTTACATCGAGGTAATCTTTTTGAAAATTTAAAATGTTATTGATGTTTGCCCCACGAAATCCATAAATACTTTGGGCATCGTCCCCTACCACACAGATGTTTTGAAATTTATCGGACAAGGCCCTGACAATCAAATACTGGGAGTGATTGGTGTCTTGATACTCATCCACCAAAATATAGCGGAAACGGTCTTGATATTTGGCCAATACCTGAGGATGCATGTTCAACAATTCATTGGTTTTCAATAAAAGATCATCAAAATCCATGGCTCCAGCTTTAAAGCAGCGATCGGTATATTCCTTGTATATTTCTCCCAATTTGGGCCTTCTTGACATGGCATCGGCTTCTTGTAATTCGGGATCACCATAATACGCTTTGACAGTAATCAAACTGTTTTTAAACGAGGAAATACGGTTTCGTATCTGCTTGAACTTGTAGATGTCCTTGTCCAGCCCCATTTCTTTAATAATAGAAGCAATCAAACGATTGCTGTCTTGGGTGTCATAAATGGTAAAGTCTCTCGGAAAACCCAATTTATCCGCTTCCTGACGAAGGATTCGAGCAAAAACAGAGTGAAAAGTTCCCATCCATAAGTTCTTGGCTTCCCCCTCTCCTACCAATTGAGCGATGCGCGCTTTCATTTCCCTTGAAGCCTTGTTGGTAAAAGTAAGAGCTAAAATTGAAAAAGCATCTACCCCTTGTTGCATCAAATGAGCAATGCGATAGGTCAGCACTCGGGTCTTTCCAGACCCGGCCCCGGCAATTACCATCAATGGGCCTTCCTTGTGCAATACCGGTTCCAGTTGGGTCTCGTTGAGTTCTTTTAGGTAATCTGTGGGTATATTGTTCACATTTTAAAATTAAAGCAATAATCAAATCCAAAGAAAGCATCAGGCTTATAGTTATCCACAGCTTTACGGGTTTTTTTAATGATAGAAATCGATTTCTATTAGTAAAAACAAATTTAAGTTGGAAAGTTGGCTCCACCTGAATCTCTCATCAAAATGTTAATTTTAACATCCTACGCTTTATTCTTTTAACCTGCCTTTGTGTTGTTTTTAGCAATTGAGCTTCCTAAATTTGTCTTCCCAAATGATTACTATGAAGTTTTTTATTTTCTTTATTTTTTTGCTCACGCAGCATTGCCAATCTACTTGGACAAATCAGGTTCTGTTGATTGAATCAGGAATATGTTTGGGTAATTGCCCTGTTTATTCCCTCAAAATGGAATCTAACGGTCGTTTTGTTTTAACACATCTCAATAATAAAACCACTAAACAAGGAAAACTAAGCCGAAAGGATAAGGATGAGCTTGATGAAATCCTTTCATTGATCGACTTTTCAAATGCAAAAAAACAATATGGCAACCCATTGATAAGAGACTTTCCTAAAATAAGCATCTCCTATGGGAATGTCCTGATAAATTTAATTGGAAGACAATCCGCTCCTGAGCCCATTCAAAAACTAATCAAATGGGCGGATGACTTTCATAATAAAAATTAAAATCTTTTTAATTTAAATTAATACAAAACCCAAATTTTATGAGAAAAACAACTAAAACTCAAACACTTTTCTGGTTCATCACCCTTTCAATTATAATGATTGGATGTCAAAAAAGTGAATTCGTCAATCTTACTTCCACCATATCATCGGACAATTCGCTTATTGGAGCTGAGGAAGGTAAGTTTCTTACCATGAACATTAGTTTGACTGAAGAACTATCCGAAGACAAACCGCTAACAGTTGAAATTGATAGAGACCTTGAAACGGGACTTTATATCAATCTGGATAATTTCCATGATTATTATGAATACAGTACGGATTTTGGAGTGACCTGGAAACGGGTCAGACCCAACCGTCTAATCATTCCTAAAAGGTCAAAAAACACAAAAATCAGGATTTCCACCATCGATGATGATAAACTTGAAGTTGATGAGGAATTCACAATGAAGATTACCCCTAAAACAGATGGTGTTTTTAAAATATTAGGAGAGATTACCCCAACTAAAATGATCGTATTTGATAACGAGGTTAACAATGAGGCTTCTATGGGATTGTCCTATGAGCTTGATAACAAAAATAATTACAATTTAGTAGGGCTCAACAAGGAAATCAAATTAAATAAACTTTTAAAACAATGCATTGATAATGGGCCCGAAGAAAAACTAATTAAGGATATTAAAACCCTATCTAATGTTGGTGGATTCCCCATTAACTCATTGGTGTTGGTTTACGGCAGAGGGATCTGGGGTGGATATGTTGTTAACCTTGCAATGGATGGGACAGATAAATGGCAAATGGGCTTAAATTTGATACATGGCTATGAAACATTTAATTTTGAGACAGGAGAACTTTTAGAAACGGACTTTACCACTGAGGGTACTCTTGGTTATGTGATGGTTCACGAATTTGGCCATATTTTGACGTTGAACAATAAAAATGAAATTGACATCACTGCTATGGGTTCGGAAAATTGTACAAATTTAAACCTCTATGAAGGGTGTTTTCATAATGAGTCCATACTAAATCAATTCAACAACCAATTTTATTTGAACGAAAAAAAATTCAATGAACCTAATTTTGTAACCGGTTATGCAGAGCAGAATATTGCAGAGGATATAGCAGAAACCTTTGCTTATTATGTGGGTCAAAAAAACATCAACAAGGTAGTTGAAGAAAGTTCAGGTGCACTGAGAAAATTAAATTATCTAGTGGATAATAATAAATTAAAGGATTTAAAAACCCAATTAATCAATCAACTTTCGAGTGGTCAAAAATTTTTTGAGGGTCCTCTAAGAGAGCCCATCAGAGAATTTAATCGAACGTATGAAGGAAAACACATCTCCTGTACAGATTATGAGAGTATAAAAAAAGAAAATGAAAAAAATATAGATTTTAAAGACTAGTTTACCCATCACCCTTTTTTTTCAAAATAAAGGGCTTTGTTTTTTTAATTTTTCTGTGGCAAATTCAATGCCTGCTTGCCACCAGGCCTCCATTTTCTTTTTGTCGAAAATCAATGAATTTGTTGTCAATACCGTTGGAGTGTAGAATAAATTGACTTTGGCATTGTAATCCTCGGCCATCAGTTTTCCGATTTTCACATTTTGGTATCCAATCCGGTCAGCCATAAACTCAAAGATGGTACTCAAAGCGTCAAAAGGGTTTCTGGAAGGCATGCGATTCAGTTGAGGAAACTCAGTGTCCAATAATATAGCATCAATTGCTGTAGCCCCACATCGCAATGCCTCCTCAATGGGAATAATGGTACCCAAGCCTCCATCACCATACTCACAACCATTCTTGTTGGCCAAGGTCATAAAGGGGACATAATTACAAGAAATCCATATCCAATCCACATAATCCTGATAACTGCATTCACTCATTTTTTTATACTCTACCTTGTTGGTTGATAAATTAGAAACAGTGATCACTACTTCCTTACCGCTAATTTTTAAGGCCTCAAATTCTTCGGGGGTAATTTCGTTGAGAATCAACTGCCTCAAATGGTTGCTTTCTCCAAAAGTTTTCCTGCCTTTAAAAAAATTTTTTAAAACATTAAAATGATGAATACCAATGACTTGAACGCCTCCAACTGATTTAATGGTAAAAGGACAATTGTTAAAAATACTTTTTTGGGTTACCGCCGTAAAACCCCTTTTGATTTTATCAATTTTATTTAATGCTAGGTGGCTCACCAGCAGACTTCCCGTTGATGAACCAAGAAACAAGTCGTATTTTTTACCTTGCTTACGGATCAAATGTTCTGCCACACCCCCTGCAAAAGCACCTTTGCTTCCACCTCCCGAAATGACCAATGCTCTCATAGGAAATTTATTTATCCCAAATTAATGGAAGTTTTAAACATTTCAAATCAATCCTGTTGAAATCAGTTATTTTAGTAGTAATATGGATGTACTTCAAACCCCAATAGAATATCTAAAAGGCGTTGGTCCTAATCGTGCCAACCTTTTGAAACAGGAATTGAATCTGCATACCTTTCAGGATCTACTGCATCTTTTCCCCCATCGCTATATCGATCGTTCCACTTTCTATAAAATCAAAGACCTCCCTTTAAATGCCTCCGAAGTTCAAATCAAAGGGCAAATCATTAAAGTTGACCTGATCCGACAAAAAAGAGGCAAACGTATGGTGGCGACTTTTACCGATGGGGACAATCAAATGGAATTGGTTTGGTTTAGGGGTTACCAATGGATCATCGAAGGTTTAAAGTTGAATGTTGACTATGTGATTTTTGGTCGGCTCAATTGGTATGGCAATCGTCCCAACATGCCACATCCTGAAATGGAAATGCTGGAAAGCTTTGACAAAGGCTTTTCCAAAGCCCTGCAATCGGTTTATCCCAGTACAGAAAAACTCCTTGCCAAGGGCATTTCACAGCGGGTTATTATTAAAATGATGGGGGAACTGCTGAGTTCAATCCAAATTCCTTTCGCTGAGACACTCCCCGAATATATTCGAAACCCATATCAGTTGATTGACAAAAACACCGCACTAATGAACATTCATTTTCCTAAAGATCAAAATACCCTTACTGCGGCTCTGAATCGATTGAAATATGAGGAATTGTTCTTTATTCAATTGCAATTGTTGATGAAAAATCTTCAACGTAAGCAAAAAATCAAAGGATTTATTTTCAAAAAAGTTGGGGATCATTTTAATACTTTCTTTAATAAAAACCTCCCTTTTGAATTGACAGAAGCCCAAAAAAGAGTCATCCGTGAAATTCGGAAAGATATTGGTAACGGCCAGCAAATGAATCGCTTACTTCAGGGGGATGTAGGTTCCGGAAAAACCGTTGTGGCTCTGATGGTCATGCTGATCGCAGCAGACAACGGCTTCCAGTCCTGTCTAATGGCTCCCACAGAGATATTGGCCAAACAGCATTTTGCATCCCTAAAAAGTATGATGGGTGACTCCACAATTCACATTGGCCTATTGACTGGTAGCTCTAAAAAAGCAGAAAGGGCTCAATTGGCTGAGCAATTAGAATCAGGGGACTTAAATATTTTGATCGGCACCCATGCTGTTATTGAAGACAAAGTACAATTCAAAAATTTAGGTTTGGCCGTAGTGGATGAGCAGCACCGATTTGGGGTGGCACAAAGGGCCAAGCTGTGGAGAAAAAACAGCATCCCACCTCATGTGCTGGTCATGACGGCTACACCCATCCCCCGGACCCTAGCCATGAGCGTCTATGGAGATTTAGACATTTCGGTCATCGATGAATTGCCTCCCGGGAGGAAAAAAGTGAAGACCATACATCGATATGACAGCAACCGACTGAAAGTTTTCAAATTCATCGCCGATGAAATCCAAAAAGGACGACAGGTTTACATTGTATATCCACTGATCAAAGAATCGGAAAAAATGGATTACAAAGACCTGATGGACGGTTATGAAAGCGTATCCAGGGCTTTTCCTCCTCCACGATATCAAATCAGTATCGTCCACGGTCAAATGCCCGCCAAAGACAAAGACTATGAAATGGAACGCTTCCTAAAAAAACAAACCCAAATCATGGTCGCTACCACAGTGATTGAGGTGGGCGTCAATGTACCCAATGCCTCTGTAATGCTCATAGAAAGTGCTGAGCGCTTTGGATTGTCTCAATTGCATCAATTACGTGGTCGCGTTGGGCGAGGCAATGACCAAAGCTACTGTATCCTGATGAGCAGTCACAAACTGAGCTCAGAGGCCAATACACGATTGGAAACCATGACTGCTACCAACGATGGATTTAAAATTGCAGAGGTCGATTTAAAATTAAGAGGCCCTGGTGATTTGATGGGAACACAACAAAGCGGCGTTTTACAACTCAAGATAGCAGACATTATAAAAGACAACCAGTGGCTTAAAACGGCCCGTAGTGATGCGCAAATGGTCTTGCGTAAAGACCCCCAATTGGTCAATAAAGAAAATACCATGCTCAGACAAACATTGGCCAAGATGAAAGCTTATAAAAACATATGGAATTACATCAGTTAAAAAACAACCTTAACCATAGATTGTTATCTTTGCCAATTACTTTAAAAGTCTCCTACTCTCAATGAAAATATCTTACAACTGGATCAAACAGTTTCTTAAAACAGACCTTCCCCATGATCAAGTTTCGGAAATCTTAACCAACCTAGGATTGGAGGTGGAGGGGATTACCCCCTTTGAATCGGTCAAGGGAGGACTTCGTGGCGTCGTTGTTGGCGAGGTCCTGAAATGTGAGCAACACCCCAACGCAGACCGCTTAAAAGTCACCCAAGTTGATCTGGGAACTGAAAAGGTTCAAATTGTATGCGGTGCTCCCAATGTTGCGATGGGACAAAAAGTTGCTGTAGCAACCCTAGGAACAAATTTGTTCGATAAAGAAGGAAAATCCTTTTTGATCAAAAAAAGTAAGATACGAGGGGAGGAAAGTCAAGGAATGATATGTGCTGAAGATGAGTTGGGCTTGGGCGCATCCCACGACGGCATTATGGTTTTGGACGATGATTTACAGAATGGTACCCCGTGTCGTGAAGTTTTTGAAATTGAATCCGATCAGGTATTTGAAATTGGTCTGACTCCTAATCGCGCAGATGCCATGAGTCATATGGGGGTGGCTCGTGATTTAAGAGCTTATTGTCTATTTAATGGCTTTCAGTTCAAATGGCAATCACCAGGTACAAATGATTTCAAAATTATCCCCTCTGAAAAAAAATTTACTGTAGCTGTTGAGTCTAAGGAATTGGCACCAAGTTATATGGGGGTGAACATCACCAATTTAAACATCAAACCGTCTCCTACTTGGTTACAAAACCGCCTTAAAGCTATTGGCATCACTCCAAAAAATAATGTAGTAGATGTCACCAACTATATTTTGCATGATCTAGGACAACCCCTACACGCTTTCGACTTGGATCGTATTCACAAAGGCATCATTGTAAAAACAGTGGAGGCCAATACCCCATTTATCACTTTAGATGGTGTAGAACGTAAATTACATGCAGAAGATTTGATGATATGTGACCATGAAAAACCACTTTGTATCGCTGGTGTATTTGGAGGGTTAAACTCGGGAGTGAGTGAGAGCACCACGAGTATTTTTTTAGAAAGCGCATATTTTGACCCTATAAGTATTCGAAAATCAGCGAAAAGACATGGATTGAACACAGATGCCTCCTTTAGATTTGAACGAGGGATTGATCCAGAAATTACCTTGGATGCGCTAAAATACGCATCCAATCTTATCGTTGAATTGGCGGGAGGAACTGTAGAGGGCGAGTTGTATGAAATAAGAGAAGAGTTACCAGAACCTGCTAAATTCATGATAACTTTTGAGCAAATCAACAAGACCGTAGGACAAGAAATTTCAAAAGATGATATTTCTAAAATATTTATAAGCCTCGAGATTAAAATCTTACACTCGAACGATGAAGGCATGTTGATTGAAATTCCGCGTTATCGTGTGGATGTAACCCGACCTGCTGACATTATCGAAGAGGTTCTAAGGGTATATGGCTACAACAATGTGGCGATTTCAAACGAACTTCACACCCACCTCCCCAACTTTATTTCTTCGGACGACCACCGAATAGCAGAAAGGATCTCCAACCAGCTAGTGAGCTTGGGTTTTAATGAAATGATGAATAACTCCATTACCTCTCCAGACTTCGGTGAATTGACGGAAAGTATAAGCTCCATCCAAGGCGTAAACATCATCAACCCACTGGGCAAAGAATTGTCACAAATGCGAAAGTCTCTTCTGTCAGGTGCCTTGGAAGTGACAGCTTACAATCTCAATCGCCAAACCAAAAGTTTAAAATTATTTGAATTGGGTAACACCTACCGGGACGTTAAGGGGGTGTTTCAAGAAGAAAAATCCTTTATTTTAGTGCTTACGGGTCCGCTATTATTGGAAAATTGGAACGTGGAAGAACAGCCCTCCTCATTTTTTTACTTTAAAGGGATCATCAACCAAGTTCTTCGAAAAATGACACTACTAAATTGGAACGAAAGTGCTTCAAAAAGTGATCTTTTTTCAGAAGGATTGTGTTACAAAATACAGGACAAAGTATTGGGTAATTTTGGGATTCTCAAAAAAGAACTCCTCAACAAATTTGATATCGATCAGGAAGTGCTGTTTGCAGAAATTGATTTTAACTTATTGACTGAATTGGTAAGAAGCAATAAAATCATTTACCAGGATATTCCAAAATTCCCGCGAGTAAGACGTGATTTTGCTTTGATGCTTGATATGGATGTACAATTTGATCAAATCAAGAAAATAGCCTTAGATACAGAGGAAAACATCCTACATTCAGTTGCTCTATTTGACGTTTATCAAGGCAAAAAACTTCCGAAAGGGAAGAAATCTTATGGTGTGAGCTTTCATTTTCAAGATTCGAGAAGGACCTTGACGGACAAACACATAGACAAAATAATGGAAAAATTGAGTGTAAGATTCGAAAAAGAATTGGGTGCAAAATTACGTTAATTATAAAAATTAGTCTTTTGATAGTGAAAATTGTTAAAACATAATTTTATTGCTAATTTTACAATGAGAAAAGATTGATGTTGATGATGAAAATTTTCCCCCCTACTCAAATAGACCAGATTTTAGAGAAAAATACGTTGCTGAAATCTCCCGCAGACCTTAATTATTTGTTGAGTCATTACCCCCCTACTTCTGATGGGGTCAATGTGTTTGATTTCGATCAATTAGAAACCGATAAAATTTTCCATTTAGGTCAAATCAAGGAGGTCTGTATTGATTACCGCTTGAGATTTTTGGATATCAAGTACTTTAAAGGGAATATACCTCAAGAAGCCGTTGAAAAAATCACTCAATTGGAAAAAGATCATCAGACTACTCTTGATGGTTTTAAGATCATGGCTCCCTCTGTACTTTTTAGATTAAAAAAAACAGATGACCCTCTACTTTTCGTCCCGCTGGGCAACGATTATTTTTATCTGATTCATAAGTGGGGAGACGATATGTCTTTTTTTCGCAAAGCGTGGGCCTGGCCTTTTAAAAACATTTGGAATCTTTTATTAGCCGTTTTAGTGGTCAGTTTTTTGGCGACTTTAATTACTCCATATCAAATTTTTACTAAAACCCCCTCACCTTCAACGTTTTGGATGTTGTATTTCTTTATGTTCAAAGCCATAGCCTCCATCGTGTTGTTCTATGGTTTTGCATTGGGAAAAAACTTCAATCCTGCGATTTGGAATAATCGTTACGACAAAACTTAACCATTTTATGCCCCATGAATTTGTAAAACTTTACCGAGGTACTCCTATTTCTGTCATGACGCTTGTTGACGCTCTAGAATTAGAGGGCATCGTTCCAATTGTTAAAAACCCTTCGGAATCAGCTCGATTGGCTGGATTTGGAATTTTATCATCAGAGCAAAGTGTATGGGTTCATCAAGATGAACGAGAAAAAGCCCTAAAGGTTTTTAATAATCTTCAGCTATAATTTTCCCCTTATTCTTTAAATTTGCGCTTATGAAAAAATATTTGCTCCCCTTTTTGGTTTTACTATTTTTGAATGTGCCCACCTTAACAAAAGCGCAGACTGATCCTGATGAGATGGGAGCTTGGTACATGTATATATTCAGCACACAATTTAAAAAGGATAGCCTTTGGGGGATTCAAGGAGACATACAACACCGAAATTTTAATATCCTTGGTGATTTACAGCAATTGCTGCTTCGCGGAGGCATCACCTTTATGCCCAAAGAAAGTCCTTTAAAACTCACCTTAGGCTATGCCTATATAAGCACTGGTACTCAGGGGGACAGTAACGAAAGCATCGCTGAAAATCGATTCTATCAAGAAACCTCATTCCCTGTAAAACTGGGCCAACGTATTTTTTCCTTACACCGTTTTCGTTACGAAATGCGATTTGTGGAAAATCAAGATTTTAGAACCCGTTACCGCTACAACTTATTCATCAACATCCCCCTAAACACTTTGATCATCGAACCCAAAACCATTTATTTATCATTTTATAATGAGCTGTTTATCAATGGAGAACGAAAAATTGGAAATGGAAAAACCGTTCCCTTTTTTGATCGAAATCGATTGTATGGAGCTCTGGGCTATGTTTTTAGAAAAGGGTTAAAAATGCAGTTTGGAATGATGCGTCAAACCTCGAATAGTTTTGGAAAAAACCAACTGCAACTGAGTTTACATCACAACTTCTGATTAAGATCAACGCCACTTCAGTCAGTGTATTTCGGAAATCTTAGGCGTACATTTTATTTCTTAATTCTTTGATCTTGGGATCCCCCATATAATCATCAAAGTTACTGTATCGATCTATAATTCCATTAGGGGTCAATTCCAAAATTCGATTGCCAACAGTTTGGGCAAAAGCGTGGTCGTGTGTAGTGCAAAGAACCGTTCCTTTAAAGTTTTTTAATGAATTATTGATAGCAGTAATCGATTCTAAATCTAAATGGTTGGTGGGTTCATCCAACATCAAGACGTTGGCCCTAGTCATCATCATTTTGGAGAGCATGCACCTAACTTTTTCTCCTCCCGAAAGGACATTGGATGCTTTTAAAGCCTGGTCACCACTGAACAACATTTTACCCAAAAATCCACGGATGAAAACCTCTTCCCGTTCTTCTTCTGTCTTGGACCACTGACGGAGCCAGTCTACAAGAGATAGATCGGAACTAAAAAACGCCTCGTGGTCCAAGGGCAAATAGGCCTGAACAGTTGTAATTCCCCACTCGTACTTTCCGCTATCTGCTTTTAGCTTTCCATTGATGACTTCGTAAAATGCACTTACTGCTCGAGAGTCTTTGGAATAGACAATGGCTTTATCACCCCTTGCCATGTTAAAATGAACTTGATCAAAAAGTTTTTGACCATCAATACTGTAGGACAAGTCCTCAACATTCAAAATCTGATCACCAGCTTCGCGCTCCTGTTCAAAAATAATTCCTGGATATCGGCGACTAGAGGGGCGAATCTCTTCGATGTTCAATTTATCGATCATCTTTTTTCGTGAAGTAGCCTGTTTTGATTTGGCCACATTGGCCGAAAATCGAGCAATAAATTCTTGCAGCTCCTTCTTCTTCTCCTCTGCCTTTTTGTTTTGTTGGGCTCTTTGTCTTGCGGCTAGCTGACTGGATTCATACCAAAAAGTATAATTGCCAGAATAGTGGTTGATCTTTCCAAAGTCAATATCAGAGATATGGGTACAAACTGCATCAAGGAAGTGGCGGTCGTGAGATACAACAATAACCGTGTTGTCATAGTTGGCTAAAAAATTTTCTAACCACATGATGGTTTCATAGTCCAGATCATTGGTAGGCTCATCCATAATCAACACATCCGGATTTCCAAACAAGGCTTGCGCCAACAAAACCCTTACTTTTTGTTTACCATCCAAATCTGACATTGAAAAGTAGTGAAGGTCTTCTGAAATTTCTAAATTCGACAGCAGAGAGGCCGCATCACTTTCAGCATTCCATCCTCCCATTTCCTCAAATTCCATTTGCAACTCCCCCACACGCTCACCGTCTGCATCAGAAAAATCAGGTTTGGCATAAAGATCTTCAATGGCTTGCTTGATTTGAAACAAAGGTTGGTTTCCTCTCAAAACCGTCTCCAAGACCGGATGTTCATCATAAGCATTGTGGTTTTGCTCCAGAACGGACATTCGTTTACCAGGCTCCAAAAAAACCGATCCTGAATTGGCTTCCTGCTTTCCAGAAATGATTTTTAAAAAAGTGGATTTCCCAGCTCCATTGGCTCCTATGATACCATAGCAATTTCCTGGGGTAAAAGTAACATTAACCTCATCAAAAAGCACTCTTTTTCCAAACTGAACGGATAAATTATTGACCGATAACATAACTTTAACTTTGCTTTGGCAAAAGTAAATATTTCTCCTGGAGGGAATGCTTTTTTTTAATAATTAGTTGGTGTAAATTGCACACACATATGACCAAAAAGCTTAAATACTGCAAACCATCACTTGTGATTTGCATTTTGTTGTTTTTACAATCCTGTCAACAAGAATCAAAATCAGACCGAATTTTTTTTGGAGGACAAATCATCAACCCCTCCTCCAATTATGTGACCTTGTACAAAGACAACAAAACCATAGACACTCTGGCCCTTAACGTTAATTACAGGTTTTTTAAGTATTATGACTCCTTAGAAACCGGGATTTATAAAATTGAACACTTCCCGGAATACCAATCTGTTTTCTTAGAGAAAGGAGACAGCATCTGGGCCCGGATCAACGCCTCTTCTTTTGACGAATCCATTGTTTATTCAGGCCATGGTGCAGCCAAGAACAATTTTATGATGGATTTGTACCTCCGTTTCGAAGAAGAGAACAGTTTTCTTTCTTCCAAATACTCAAATGACAGCAAAAGCTTTTCAAAAATCATCGATTCATTATTGCTGGAAAAAAAGAACAAATGGATTGCTATGGATTCCATCAATCAACTTTCCCCTATCGCCCAAAAAATTACCCAAGCTGCCTACATCTACCCATATGCTACACGAAAAGAACGTTATGCCTTGCTTAGGGGTACCTTTTGGGATCAAAAACACGATTCCGTCTATTTTGATTACAGGAAATATTTAAGCTTGGGAGAAACGGATTTGGCTTTTTTTGATCCCTACATTAACTATTTGTTGAACTACCTGAGTAAAAAAGCCTTGGACAGTGCTCAAAACTACTTTCTTAACCGACAAAAAACCGATTTTAACATCAAGCGATTGCAATTGATCAATACGAATATAAAAGGAAATGTTTTGAGAAACAATTTATCGAGAGCAGTAGCATTTGAGGAGTTGATGAAGGTGCAAAATATAGAAAGTCACGATAAATTCCTCAAACAGTTCTTTTTGGTCAATACTTCACAGCCCTATTTGAATGAAGTTTTGGATCTCTATAACGCTATAGAGGGAATGTCCAGAGGTCAAAAACTCCCGATAATACCCCTACAAAATCACCAACTGGAAGTTGTCAATTCTGATCAATTGATCACCCAACCCACCGTATTTTATTTTTGGTCGCAAACGCAGATGAGTCACTATCGCAATACGATCATGAAAGCCAAGCGATTGGAAAAAGAATACCCCAATTATCAATTCAAGGGGATATGCTTACAAGCCTTTAACGAAATCGTCTTTGAAGTCCACCGCATGATGGATATCGATCCTGAATCACAATTGGCTTTTACCGATTTTAACCAAGATAGCAAAAAATGGGTCTTATCTCTGCTCAACCGCGCTATCGTTGTGGATGAAAAAGGCACCATAAAAGAGGGATTTGGCAACTTTAACGCCACCAACTTTTCGGATTTACTCGGAGAAGATTAATTGCCCTTTTTATAATCCTCCAAAAACTTTTTCAGCCCAATGTCGGTTAAGGGATGATTCAATAACCCCATCATGGCGTTGAGAGGGCCCGTCATCACATCCGCACCTATCTTAGCACAATCAATAATGTGCATAGTATGACGAATGGAGGCAGCCAATATTTCGGTTTCAAAAGCGTAATTGTCATAGATTTCTCTGATCTCACTGATCAAAGCCAACCCATCCGTTGACACATCATCCAACCTTCCGATAAAAGGGGACACATAGGTAGCACCAGCCTTTGCGGCCAGCAGTGCTTGTCCGGCAGAAAAGATCAATGTACAGTTCGTTTTGATGTTTCGATCAGAAAAATACTTTAAAGCTTTGATCCCGTCTTTGATCATGGGAATCTTAACCACGATTTGCGGGTGCAATGCTGCCAATTGCTCCCCTTCTTTGACCATGCCCTCAAAGTCGACTGAAATTACCTCTGCAGAAACATCTCCCGAAACGGCTTCACAAATATCAACATAGTGTTTTAAAATATTTTCTGCACCAGTGATGCCCTCCTTGGCCATTAGGGATGGATTGGTGGTCACCCCATCTAAAACACCAAGGTCTTGAGCTTCTTTGATTTGATCTAAATTGGCAGTGTCAATAAAAAATTTCATTTGGATTGAATTAAGATTATACTTTATAGTGGTTCATGATAATTTTTTCAAAAATAGTATCTGGCAGTATCCTTTTTAAAAGTAATGATATTTTTTGCAGAAATGACCCTGATTTGTAATGAACCTTTCTTTTCTTGAGCTTGATAATACGGTCTACCATTCGAGCAAATTCAAGGGGATCACTACCATCATCAACATGCCCATCGATGGTGTCTAATGCGTATTTGTATCGATCGTGATAAGGAGAATCCTTTTTTAAGGGGCTGTAGATACGTCGGGCAGCAATATCTGTTGCATAGTCTCCAGGGGCTAGGGTCACTACCTCCACACCAAATCGTTTTACTTCCATCCGCAATGCCTCCGACATAATCCCTAACGCCCCCTTGGATGCAGAATAAATTCCTCGATAGGGCAAGCCCATATAACCTCCAATGGAGGTGACATTGATGATCAAACCCGACCCTTGCTTCCGCATATGGGGCAATACTTTTTGTGTCAAGGCCAAAGTGCCAAAAAGATTTGTAGAAAAATGAGTTTGAACAGCTTCAGGGTCAATTTCTTCAATGGGTCCTGTAATGCCTGCTCCGGCATTATTAATTAAAACGTCTAAGCGTCCTGCTTTTTCAATGAGCTGTTCCACCAAAGGGCCGGCAGTTTGAGGTTGGTTCAGATCAAAATACAATAGCTCGCATTTATCTTGGTTTTTATGTTGCTCAGGATCTCTTGAAGTACCAAAAACACGATAATTGTGTTTTGCAAGATAGCTGGCCGTGGCTTTACCAAGGCCTGAGGAGGCTCCAGAAATTAAAACTACTTTGGTCATGAATTAAAAAATGGGCAAGCGATCTACATCACACCGCTACGACCGCCTACCCTTGCTGCGTTCCCGCCCTGGGGGGATTCGGCAGGAGCTGGTTGTGCAGGACTTGCCCATCACAAATATAATAGGTTTGAGGCGTATGACAATTATTTTAAATTCTTAATTTTATAGCAAATCACTTAGCTTATCAAATGAAAATTTGGATTCTATTATTGTCTTTACTTTTTCTCAAATGCAACTCTGACCTCAAAAAAGACTTTAAGATTAGTTTACAGGAAACCAGTCGAAAATTTACTGCTCAAGATACGCTGAGGCTTGACATTGTGAACCAAAAAAATCATCCAATTGATTCTATAGTTTATCAGTTGGGGATGAAAAAAATTAGTCCAAATGAGTCGTTGATTAAGCATCCTCTTGGGGTTCACCTTCTCACGGCAACCGTTTACAGTTCTGGTAAGAAAAACGAATACCAGCAACAGATCAGCATCCTTTCCAATGCCCCTCCAAAATTATATTCCTACACTATTGTCAATGAATATCCTCACGATAAAAATGCTTACACTCAGGGATTGGAGTTTTACAGAGACACCTTGTATGAAAGCACGGGACTCAGAGGAAAATCCAGCTTAAGGAAGGTGGATTATGCCACTGGTGAAGTGTACCAAAAAATCAATTTGGACAAGGTTTATTTTGGCGAGGGAATTTCCATTCTCAACGACAAATTATACCAACTGACTTGGCAGGGAAACATGGGTTTTCAATACGACCCCGATCAACTTAAAATGGAGCGTTCCTTTCCCTACCAAAATAGTAAAGAAGGATGGGGGCTTTGCAATGACGGAAAAAATTTATACAAATCCGACGGCTCTCATCAAATTTGGATTTTAGACTCCAAAACCCAAAATGAAATTGATAAAATCCAAGTGATGACCGATAAAAATGCGTTAAAAAAAATCAATGAATTGGAATGGGTTGATGGAAAAATTTACGCCAATACTTATCAATTCAAAAAGGAAGTAGGCATCATCATCAATCCTCTTAGTGGGGCGGTAGAAGGCGTAATTGATTTTTCTGGACTAAAAAGCAAGGTGGAACAAGTTCCTAATTTGGATGTTCTTAACGGCATTGCCTATCACCCCAAAAGGAAAACATTCTTTGTTACGGGAAAAAACTGGAGTAAATTGTTTGAGGTAAAAATAAGCCTCAAGCCGTGAGTCATCGTTACACATCTATAAATATAGTTAGTAAGCAGCATCTGGATGACCTCAATCATGTCAACAATGTGCAGTACCTCTATTGGGCTCAAGAAGTGGCCAAAGCCCATTGGAATTTGATTCAAGAGCTATTGGATCAAACCGTTGGGGTTTGGATGGTCAGAAGTCACGAGGTAAACTACAAGCGCGGCGCATTCCTTGGGGAAAGCATCCGTATGGAGACTTATGTCAAAGAGGTTCGAGGCCCATTGTCCATTCGTGTGGTTGATTTTTTTAATGATAAAACCAACCAACTTCTGGTTCGCTCACAAACCCAATGGTGCTATGTAGATCTCTCGAAAGTGGTGAAACAAAAACACCACAAATCTCATGGAATGGTGAACAAGGTTCTTTCTCGCTGGAGGGGGAGCAGGAGGAGAAAATTTCGATTGATCCCATCACAGGCATCATCAGTTGGGAGGTCAATCTTCTGCCAAAGCAATACAAGTTGGTTGTCATATCTTCAAATAGTGCCGGGACATCAACTACCGAATTCACATTGATCGTAAACGGCCCAAATGTAAACAAAGAAGATCGATTCCGACTCTATCAAAACTACCCCAATCCTGCATCAGCACTTACTTATTTTGTGTATCATCTTACCCAAAAAGGCGAGGTTTCTATTGATATTTTAGACATCAACGGAAAAACCATTAAAACAATAATGTCCCAGCAAGTTCATGGTGAAGGCAGATACTCAATCCAATTGAACGTGGAAGCTATGGCTTCAAACTTGTACTTTATGAGATTGTATTCCAATTCTGAGGGAACCAGAACCATCAAGTTTGTCGTGGAAAAATAACATGTTGAATCACGATGACCCTACAGCCTAGACGTCCTATTTCACCTAAAAGCAATCGATCTATTGGTAAAAACCATCCCTTTGATCATTTGATAGCATGTATTTACCAAAAGATCAATTCATCGGCAAAAAGCCAAGACTTTCTTTTATTCCATTTTTTATAGACCGGAGCATCAGGAAAAGTCATGTGGTTTAGAGCCCTGACCTTTATTTCATCATAGCCTTTCAAATCTACAGAGAGGGTAAAGTCTTTAAAATAAGATATTCGTTCATCCAGTTCTTTTTGAACCGGAATGGACATCGATTGAAGCAATTGATATTTTCCATTGGGTGATTTTCCGTAAACCTCAATTTTTTTAGGAAATACCGTTCTCATATCAAGGTTTTCCAGCATGCTCAAAGTCACATGATTGATATTTTCAGTTGATTTTAGTTTTACTTCTATTTCCAAATCTTCTTCTATCACACCCAACCATGTTTTGGCATCTTCAATACTGGTTCCCCTATACACTCTTTTTCCTTTTTTTCCATCAAATAAAACCGGTTCATTGCCTTCAAATGTCAAATTCACATGATGGCTGATGCCAAAACTATTGTCTAATTTGTTGTTTACTTTGTAATCAACAATGTGATGGTTGTTCTTAAACATCATACGTTCAAATACAGCGCTGTCTAACCAACCCTTTTTCATTGATTTTGCTTTGACGAGTGTGGACTCAGTCAATTCAATAGGAGCATCATAAACAGGGGAATTCTCATTTGGTTCACTTCCATCCAAAGTATAACGAATATCAATATTTTTAACTTTGGCCTCCTCAAAGGTCACAGCAATAGCATTATCGAATATGGCATTGGTATTCTCCATTTCTGGGACACTCAAGCTTAACTTTTCCGCAAACAAATCAGAGGTACCAAAATGGATCAAGGAGGGAGCAATAGATGCCAATTGCTTTTGCTGATCGCTGTTCATTTTGGTGTTCCATGCGTAAATGGTTTTGGGGGATGCCTTCTTTAGCAATGCTTCAACCCCCTCTTGGGTGACCTGGGTATTGCATAAATTCAATACCTCTAAATTTGAATTTTCGAGATGACTCAGTGAAATATCGCTTATGGAGGTGTGATCCATCCGCAACACTTTTAGCCGAGGAAAATCGGCCAGTACATGGGACATTTCATCATTGAAATAGGTATTACTTACATCCAACTCCAGCAGTTGATTTTTAATTTTAAGCAATGTTTTCAAATGATCTTCACTCCACTTCGGTTTCATCAGTTTCAACTTCAATAAATTGTCGTGAAGGGCATTGGGTTGGATTCTAAAGCCCAAAGCAACAAGCTTTGACAAATCACTACGCTTGGCTGGCATCACCTTTTCGTCTGCTCCTAAAAAAGAAAGGACTTTGGATTTTAAATCTTGTTTTGCTGCAAGGCTGAAATTCCCTTGTTCTAAATAGGCGCCGGAGGTAACCCAATGGGTCAATAACCACTTCTCATTCTCAGTCAATTGAGATTTATTTTTTGGAGGCATGTGTAATTTGTCCTCCTTAGGCAAACGGATGTATTGTACCAAACGCCCTTGCAATGGATTTTGAGGATTAAACATACTGCCTCGCTCACCGCCTTTCATCATCAAATCGTATCGGTCCAAACGCAGTTCACTTTTGCTTTTATTGGCATTGTGACAACTGACACACTTGTCTTGAAAAATGACGTTTACAACCTCATTATAGTAATCGACACTGTCTTTTAGAATAATTAATTCGGGTTTTTCAAACAATGCGGCAGTAGAAAGGTAATCATCACCATGAGTGATCTGCCCGCCTTTATGTCCAGCTACTGTTAATGCAAGTAAGGTCATCAGGTAGGCCCCCATAAAAAGGTGCTCCTTGCCCTTCATTCGATGCAAAACGCACAAACTAAAACTGAGGATTAGAGTAATGATCCCTGCCCAAAAATGAAGTTTAAGGTTATTAAAATCATAAGCCTCGTCCAAAGAGAGCAAATACCCCATAATACTGGCCATCAATGCTCCCGCAAAAGAAAAATCAACCCCTATCCTGATGGCTTTTTCCAACACTACTTTTTGGTACTTTGAAACCACCAACAACACAAAAGTCATCAACAAAGACCCTATGGGTAAGTGCAGCACCAAAGGATGAAACTTACCGATGTATTTTAATATTTCTAGAGGGAATTCCACTCGATTAACTTGATAAAATTTCTTTTTTAACTTCACCCGAAACGTCAGTCAATCTAAACCTTCGCCCTAGGGTTTTATAAATCATTTTTTCATGATCGATACCAAATTGATGCAAAAGGGTCGCTTGCAAATCATGCACATGCATTGGATCCTTAACAATATTGTATCCAAAATCATCTGTTTCCCCATAGGTAAATCCTGGTTTGATTCCCCCTCCTGCCATAAAAATGGTAAAGGATCTGGGGTGATGATCCCTTCCGTAGTCGGTATCGGTCAATCGGCCTTGACAGTAGTTGGTGCGACCAAATTCTCCACCCCATATCACTAAGGTATCTTCCAAAAGTCCTCTTTGTTTAAGGTCCATGATCAAAGCAGCTGTTCCTTGATCCACATCCTCTGCTTGACGCTTGAGCTGAGCAGGAAGATTATCGTGTTGATCCCAACCCGTATGGTACAATTGGACAAATCGCACATCTTTTTCTATTAAACGGCGCGCCAACAGACAGTTGGCGGCATAGGTGCCTGGTTTATAAGAATTTTTACCATACATCCTCAGTACATGATCGGGCTCGTTACTGATATCCATCACTTCTGGTACAGAAGTTTGCATTCTGTAGGCCATCTCATAATTGGAGATGCGACTGTTGATTTCAGGGTCACCAAAGGTTTTTTCTTGTGCCTCATTGAGTGCGGCCAAATGATCCAACATTTTCCTTCTCTCGCTTTTGGAAACTCCTTCAGGGTTTTGAAGATACAAAACTGGGTCTTTGCCCGAGCGAAACTGGACTCCTTGGTGAAGGGAACTTAAAAACCCGTTGCCCCAAAGACGAGAATAAAGGGGTTGGGGCTGTGGCTTACCGTTTCCAGTGGACAGTAATACAATAAAGGAAGGCAAATTGTCATTCAGACTTCCCAAACCATAACTCATCCAAGATCCTATACTGGGTCGGCCAGGCAATTGAGAGCCCGTTTGAAAAAATGTAATAGCAGGGTCATGGTTGATCGCTTCTGTATGCATGGATTTAACAAAACACAACTCGTCCACCACTTTGGAAACATGCGGCATCAAATCACTTACCCAAGCACGAGATTCTCCGTATTGCTTAAAATTATAAATACTTCCTGTCACAGGAAATTGGTCTTGACCAGCGGTCATCCCGGTCAACCTTTGTCCTTTTCTGATCGAATCGGGTAAATCCATACCTCGGTATTTGTTCAAATAAGGTTTGTAATCGAACAAATCCAATTGCGAGGGCCCTCCACTTTGAAAAAGATAGATCACCCTTTTGGCCTTGGGCGCAAAATGAGGGAGCGGCAATGGCCCTGCTTGTAGCTGTGGTCCTATGGTGTTGGAGGAACCCATTCCCATAGGATCGAGTAAACTCCCCAATGCCAAACCACCGATACCAAAACCCAAGTTTTTTAAAAAATGGCGGCGGTTGTTATTTTGAAAATATTGATTTAGTTCTTTCATAATCTAACTTTTTTGAGAAGTTTCATCCAAATTATAAATCAAAAGGGCCAATGAAATATAACTTTTCATTTCCAAATCCGCCTCACTTGTCTCGTTTGTTTTTTCCTCCTGCAACTCCGCTACTGTCTTCAGATAATCCATCATTTCTGACAAAGCTTTCCGACTGGGCTTTCGCCCAGTAATTTTGCGGTGAAGGGTAATGATGCGATCCTTGTCTTTCTTGATTTCACTGCTTAGAATTGAGGAGGCAATGGCTTCCGCTGCATTTTGAACCTGTGGATCATTAAGTAAAATCAACGACTGTAGAGGCGTACTGGTTTTCTGTCGCTCCACAGAACAATAGTCTCTGGTGGAAGCATCGAAAGTGATCATACCCGGTGGGGGTACCGTTCTTTTCCAAAAAGTATACAGACTTCTGCGGTATTGATTTCCATCGGTAGACATGATGTAGCGTTTAAGAGAATTGGAAGTACTCCCTCCAGTCATTTCATCCCACAAACCTGGAGGTTGGTAGGGCTTGACACTCGGCCCCCCTATTTTGTCCACAAACAGACCGCTACTGACCAACACATTGTCTCTGATCATCTCTGCTGTAAGCTTTTGTCTTGGAAAAACAGACAGGTATTGGTTTTTGGGATCAATACTCAACTGCAATGCAGTAGGTTTACTCGATTGTTGATAGGTCGCCGACATGACGATTCTTTTGATCATCCTTTTGGTATCCCAGCCTTCCTCCATAAAAGTCACCGCCAACCAATCCAATAATTCTGGATGGGTAGGCAAGGCCCCTTGATTTCCAAAGTCAGAGGGAGTGGCTACAATGCCCATACCAAAAAACTGTTGCCAGAGATTATTGACGGCAACCCGGGATGTCAAAGGATTTTTGGAATCAAAAAGCCATTGAGCAAGCCCCAATCGATTCTTGGGCAAATGGGTGTCAAATTTCAAGATATTGCTTGGCATTCCGCCTTCCACTTGCTGTGCTGTGGGCGCGTCATAGGCCCCTCGGTTCAGGATGTAGGTATTGCGTAAATCCGCCACCTCTTCCATCACCATGACCTCCAATTCGGGGATACTGTCGGGCCATCTTACAAAAGCAAGTTCGCTGTTGACCAACTCCTGATTCAATTTGATTTTAGGGGAAGCTATCTCTTGATAGCCTATTCTGCCTTTCTCATCCAAACGATTGAAAAAACTGTAAAGGTTAAAAAAGTCTTTTTGGGTAAGCTCATCGTATTTATGGTCATGGCAACGCGCGCATTCCATGGTCAATCCCATAAATGATTTGGCTGTGGTTACGGTCCGATCCGCAACATATTCCACGCGGTATTCTTCCTCAATCACCCCCCCCTCTTGGGTAATCATGTGGTTGCGGTTAAATCCTGTAGCCAATATTTGTTCTTTGCTAGCCTCAGGGATCAAATCACCCGCCAATTGCCAAGTGACGAATTCATCATAAGGCAGATTTTTGTTGTAGGCATGAATTACCCAATCGCGCCATGGCCACATAAAACGCTGGGTATCGTCTTGATATCCATTGGTATCCGCATAGCGAGCAATGTCCATCCATATCGATGCCATTCGCTCTCCATAGGAGGAGGACTGAAGCAAGCGATCCACGACCTTCTCATAGGCATTTTCACTGTCATCATTGAGAAAAGCATCAATTTCACTGAGGGAAGGCGGAAGCCCAATCAGATCAAAATACAGGCGTCGCAAGAGCGTCTCTTTAGGAGCCTCGGAGGCTGGTTTTAATCCCCTTTTTCCCATTTGCTGGGCAACGAAACGGTCGATGGTATGGGTACTCCAACTGTCAAACCCTTTGGTGGTTGGATCCCTCTTCACAGGAGGGTTATAGGCCCAGTGGGTATCCCATTCCGCACCTTGCTCGATCCATTTTTCAATTATTTTTTTTTCTCTTTCGGTCAACTCCAAATTGGATTCTGGAGGAGGCATGAGGTGGGAAGCTCGAGAGGAATGAATGCGATCAACCAACTCACTTTTACTGATTTCACCTGGAAAAATAATCTGTTTGCTAGGGTCCTCCTCACTGGGTCTGTACCAATGGTCACTAATGTCCAACCTGAATTCTCCCTGAACAGATTTCGGGTCGGGACCGTGACAAGTATAGCATTTATCGGAGAGTATTGGTTTTACATCAAAATTGTAACTGATGCGCTCGGGAATAGCTTCCTCTAATTTTTCTCCATCCACAGTAGCAATCAAGCCTACCATTTGGCTAGTGGGTTGATCTTTATAATAATACTTCACGCCTATGGCCAATACAAAAGCGC
>JAQCBK010000087.1 GCA_027621505.1 Bacteroidota bacterium
AACAATGCACTCAATCCCGCTGAAAAAGGAAAAATGAAAAGGCAGCATTCGCCAAAACAGTTCCCTAAAATAGTCGATGGGCATTCTGGGAAAGGACTCGAACTCGACGGTGATGCTTGGTTAGATTTAGATCGTATAGGGGTTTTTAAAAGAAACCAAACCTTTAGCATTGGTCTCCGAATCAATATTCCAGAGGAATTGGAGAGCGGGGTTATTTTCCATAAAAATATTGGCACCAGGTTATACAATTATCGGGGCTTCCATTTGGCACTGAAGGACAATCGCTTGGAAGTGATGTTGGCCCATTTTTGGCCAGACAATGCCATTGTAGAATTGAGTAATAATGAAGTTCCTAAGAATAAGTGGTTACAACTTACAATGACCTATGATGGTTCAAGCAAAGCAAAAGGTCTAAAAATCTATTTGGATGGAGAAGAACTTAAAACCGATGTGTCCGTAGATAATTTGTACAAGGACATCATTTACAACCACAAAACAGAACCAGGATTACAAATTGGAGCACGATGGCGAGGAAAGGGAATCGGCGGTGCTGTAGTGGATGACATTTTGGTATTCACGAAAGCCCTAAATCCGCTGGAAGTTATTCAAATTTCCGACCCAAAAAAATTTCAAGGGATTGTCAATAAATCGCTAGGAGAGTTGAATCCGCCTGAGAAGGAAATGCTAAAAGGATACTACCTCAATAATTTTTCAAAAAAATTTCAATTTTCATTAGATGAACTGGCCGATACAAGAAAAATTCAAGTAGATAGTTTGCAACAGGTACAGGAAATTATGGTCATGAAAGAGATGGAAAAACCCCGTAAAACATTCTTGTTAAAACGGGGACAATATGATCAATATGGAGAAAGGGTATACCCAAATGTGTTAGAAAACATTCTCAGCTTTCCGGACAGTCTTCCAAAAAACAGACTTGGATTGGCAGCGTGGCTTACCAATAAAAACAATCCCTTAACGGCACGTGTTGCGGTCAATCGTTATTGGAAAAACATCTTTGGAACAGGCATAGTAAAAACGGTTGAGGATTTTGGGAACCAGGGGGAGATGCCAAGCCATCCCGAGCTTTTGGACTGGTTGGCCACTCAATTCATAGCATCTGGTTGGAACGTAAAAAATCTAATCAAATTAATGGTGATGTCCAATACCTATCAGCAATCCTCCATAGCCAGTGAAGCCCTTTTAAAAAGAGACAAGACGAACCGACTATTGGCGCGCGGCCCATCAAAAAGATTATCGGGCGAAATGTTGAGAAATAATGTTCTGGCGGCTTCGGGACTCTTGAACCGAACCATTGGGGGAAAGAGTGTTAAGCCATACCAACCAGAGGGTTTGTGGAAAATTAATAGTGGTTCCTACAAAACGGACACAGGCGACAAGCTGTACCGCAAGAGCATGTATACCATTTGGAAACGTTCGGTGCCCCACCCCACAATAGCTACCTTTGATGCACCCGGTCGTTCTTTTTGTTCGGTGCGTAGACAAGAGACGAATACTCCCCTGCAAGCCCTGGTGATGATGAATGATCCTATTTACGTGGAAGCTTCCCGTGTTCTGGGGTACAATATGTTGTCATTTGAAGATCCTAAAGCGGGGATTTCTGATGCATTTAAACGGTTGACCGGAAGAAGCATCAGCCCAGAAGAATTAAATCTTTTATTGGACCTTCAGTCCTCCGAATATAAAAAGTTTAAGTCAAAAAAACACAAAGCGGAAGGTTGGTTGAACACTGGCGAGTTCAGGATATCTAATTATAAGAATAAAGCTTTGGTGGCGGCAAATGCAATTGTAGCCAGCACGATTATCAATTCTGACGCAGCCATAATTAAAAGATAAAGCGAACAATAATGTATCTTTATGAGGAGGGATTGATGAGAATTTAAAATTGAGAAACGAGAAACTATGTGTCACAATCACGATACGCTAAGGTCGAACAATAAAGACTTGCAAGCGGTTGAAAAGCAGCTGGATCGAAGAAATTTTTTGACCAAGACTTCCATGGGTTTGGGGGCTCTGGCGTTGGGGTCTTTGTTGAATGCAGAAAAGGCTTTTGCATCCACAAAAGGGGAGCATCATTTAATCTCTTCAGCCCCTTTAAATAGGAACGGATTAGGATTGCCTCACCATTTGCCTAAGGCAAAACGGATTGTATATCTCTTTCAAAGTGGGGGCCCTTCACAACTGGACATGTGGGATTACAAGCCAAAATTAAAAAAGATGTTCGGCGACCATTTGCCTGATTCTGTTCGCCAAGGACAACGACTGACTGCGATGAGTGCTGAGCAATCCGTCTATCCTATAGCCCCTTCTATTTTTAATTTCAAGCAGCACGGCCAATCCGGCAGATGGGCAAGTGAGTTGCTTCCCCACACCTCAGGGGTGGTCGATGATTTGTGTTTTATCCAATCGATGCAGACCGATCAAATCAATCACGATCCTGCCATAACTTTTATGCAAACGGGAAATCAACTTCCAGGAAGACCTTCAATAGGCTCCTGGTTGAGTTATGGATTTGGTTCTGACAATGAAAACCTACCGACTTTCATCACCCTAATTACAAAGAATATGGGGGGACAACCGCTTTATTCTCGTCTTTGGGGGAATGGTTTTTTACCCACCGAACACCAAGGGGTTCAATTCCGCTCGGGCAAGGATCCTGTTCTCTATTTAAGTAACCCAGAAAACTATGATGGTCAGGACAGAAGAAAAATGCTCAATTATTTGTCCCAATTGAATGCCTTACAATACGATGCTTATGGGGATCCGGAGATAAACGCACGTATGGCTCAGTATGAGATGGCATTTAGAATGCAAACATCAGTTCCCGAGGTTACCGATGTATCCGACGAACCTGATTACATCTTTGACATGTATGGTGAAGACAGTCGTGATCCAGGCACTTATGCTGCGAATTGCTTGATGGCGAGAAAATTATTGGAAAAAGGGGTCAGGTTTGTCCAGCTTTATCATCAAGGGTGGGATCAGCACGTGGGATGCCCTGGGGGGGTAAAAAATCAAAACAAACGGACCGATCAAGCCAATGCAGCCTTAGTCAAAGACTTAAAACAACGGGGTTTGCTTGAAGACACTTTGGTGATCTGGGGCGGTGAATTTGGGCGTACGGTCTACTCACAAGGGGAATTGACCGAAACCAACTATGGCCGGGACCATCACCCCAAAGCTTTTACCATGTGGATGGCTGGTGCAGGAGTTAAACCGGGTCATTTGCACGGCCAGACCGACGATTTTGGCTATAATGTGGTAAAAGACCCTGTTCATGTTCATGATTTTCACGCCACCTTGATGCATTTATGTGGAGTAGACCATGAACGCCTTATTTTTAAACATCAAGGAAGGCGGTATAGGCTTACCGATGTTCATGGGAATGTGGTAAAAGGGATACTTTCCTAATTTTCTTTAAAATCCCTCCTAAACTTTTCAAATTCACTATTGATTGAATCCATAAAAAGTGATCAATTAAAAAACCTTATCATTCCCAACCACTCCTTCTATTTTGATTTTGATTTTAAGTGTTTGCGGTGCTCAAAATGAAAATTTTGTTCGAATTGAAAACCTCAAATGTGAATCCTTGATCAACCCAAAAGGCATTGAAAAAGCACAACCCTATTTGAGTTGGGAAATCAAGGGCAGAGGAGAAAGTAATAGTAGCGAAAGTTCATACAGAGTTAAGTGTCTATTTTTGCTTGGGGAACTTCTACCGAAGTTAAAACCTCCAGCGACAACTTCAGGTTTTGTATAGTAGTTGTAATTTAAATCAAGATCAATTATATTTATTTATGCTTAAATAATTTAAAAAACACAACTCTATTTTATTGAATCATAGAACAGTGCCATGAAAAATTTACTATTATACATTTTTACAATCACAATTTTAAGCCCTTTAAATGTTTTCTCACAAAATGAAACTGAGGAGCAGATCAACTGGCCCGAGGAACCTTTGCCGATGTATCAAGTCATTGAAATCTTTCCAAAAGCTGAGTTTATATCGGAGTTTGTAAACGAGGTAAACAACCACCGCAATCGGTTCTATAAGGGGGAAGACAGCAACAAAGCCTATTTGAGAAAAGTAATTGCTGGAGGACAAATACACAAATTCTATTGGATCAAAGGCCCATTTTCATCCAAAGAATACGATGAAAAAGAATTTGAATTTGCCAAAACCAATCATTGGAACAACAATGTGATAAAATAC
>JAQCBK010000027.1 GCA_027621505.1 Bacteroidota bacterium
AATATGGGAGAAAAAAAAAACATTGCTGCTCTATGTACTGCTCAACCCCTCCCATGCCGATGCAGATACCAACGACAGAACGGTGGCCAAACTCATTGAGTTTAGTAAAAACTTCGGCTACGGTGGATTCTATTTGGGCAACCTCCACAGCTATATTACTCCTGATCCCAAACAACTGGAATCGTATCGGCTTCCCAATGAGTCGATCAATGTTTTTCATATAAAAGAAATGGTGAAAAAATGCGAAAAAGTCGTTTTTGGGTGGGGAAATGCGGCTGAAATCCCGCATTGGATCAAGCCAATCATTGACCGTCCCTACTGTTTTGGAATCAATCATAATGGGTCACCCAAACACCCACTCTACTTGTCTTACCGTACACGATTGGTTCCATTTCATTATCAGATGGATCCATTGGGAAAGGAAAAAACACTACCACCGGTATCCCTCAGTCCCAAAACCTTCTGAATGCCCTTTTTGACAAAACGCCCCAAACTTTCCAAATATTTTGCCCAGCTGCAATTCATATTGGCATTAGCGTCGTTATGATTCTCAAACCCAAGCTCAGTAAATTTTACCCTCATTTTGCTTCGTTTTCATTCCGTTCAAAGGCCTAGGTATGGCCAGCCACTGGAAGAAGGGATGCTATGCACTCCCAAACTATTTTTTTGTTGACCTCTAAATCATTGACTTTCATCTAAAATCAGTCGTACCAAATTCGAAAAAAACAATTTGTTCTTGATCCGTATTCCCGGAAAACTGTGAAGTATCTCCCTCTTTTAGGGCCTTTACATTGTAAAGGGTCTGATAAACTCCTATAAATATAGTTAGCAATTAATAATAAACACTGCACCCCAAAAACAATAAATCGTCAAAAAAAAAAGGGCCCTCAATCAGGAGAACACAGAGCCCAAAATGTAACCCAATATCAGGGCCACAATGACCAAAATTTTGTAACCTCCAACCTGCTCGGCGGCTTTGTCTAGAAATTTCTCGAATTTGTCAATAAGTCTCATAAAATACTTTACTCGAATCACATAAAATTAATTGATCTGAATCATATTTTCAGAGGATCACAAAAAAAGAAGCGAAACTAAGGCATCAGTAACAGACAGATCCCCATAAAAACATAAACAATCAGTGTAAGAATAATCCCAACCCTTGGCATGATAAAATAGTTTAATAAATTGTTCTAAAAATAGTAAAACAATTCTAGCTAAAAAGTAGGTTTGAAAATATTTTTAACGAAGATGGAACTCAATTTAGGAAAATCAAATGCTTTTTTTTTAATTTGAAAACTCGTAATTTTCGGTCAATGTATATCAGTAACACAACAAAAAATGAATTTGATGCCATCGTAGTTGGTTCAGGAATCAGTGGTGGCTGGGCCGCCAAGGAGCTCTGTGAATCCGGCCTAAAAACCTTGGTACTGGAAAGGGGCAGAATGGTCAAGCACATTGAAGACTATCCCACCATGCATAAAGACCCATGGGATCTCCCACACAGTGGCAAAACGCCCAGTGAAATTGTGGAAAAGCATTATTCAAAACAAAGTCGGTGGGGTTTCGACGAAACCAATAGGCATTTTTACAACAAAGACTCTGAGCACGATTATGATGAAATCAAACCTTTCGACTGGATCCGTGGAAAGCAGATAGGGGGAAGATCTTTGATTTGGGGGCGACAGACCTACCGATGGAGTGATTTGGACTTTGAGGCCAATGCCAAAGATGGCTATGGAGTGGATTGGCCCATCCGATACAAGGACATTGCTCCTTGGTATTCGCATGTTGAAAAATTTATTGGTGTGAGCGGTGAAGCGCTCAATCTCCCCCAACTGCCCGACAGTGAGTTCCTTCCACCCATGGAACTGAATTGTCTCGAGGAGCACGTTAAAAACACCCTCTCTGAACGATACGACGATAGGATCATGACCATCGGAAGGGTAGCACATATCACCAAAGGAAACAAAGAAGGGGCAGGCAGATCGGCTTGCCAATTCCGTAACCGATGCACCAGAGGCTGTCCTTTTGGCAGTTATTTCAGCTCCAACTCCTCTACTCTGCCCTATGCAGAAGCGACTGGAAATTTAACCCTTAGACCCGATTCCATCGTTTCCGAAGTCATTTATGACCCCAAAAATCAAAAAGCTACTGGGGTAAGGGTGATCGACGTCCATACCAAAGAAGTAGTGGAATTCAAGTCAAAAATTATATTCCTCTGTGCTTCAGCTATGGCATCTACCGCTATTTTAATGCAGTCCAAAAGCGATCGTTTTCCCAATGGGATGGGGAACGACTCTGGCGAGTTGGGTCACAACATCATGGATCACCAGTTGGGAAGTGGTGCCAGTGGACGATTCGACGGTTTCGAAGATCAATATTATACTGGAAGGAGACCCAATGGCTTTTATATACCCCGATTTAGGAATTTGGGACCACAATCAGAAAAAGTTGATTTCTTAAGAGGGTATGGTTATCAAGGAGGAGCAAGCAGAGGAGATTGGTCAGAGGTGATCGCTGAACACAGTTATGGAAAAGCACTCAAAAAAGAAATCATCGAACCCGGAAACTGGAAGATCGGTATGGGAGGCTTTGGGGAAGTACTCCCCTATCATGAAAACAAAATGACATTGAATTACGACAAACTCGATCAATACGGTTTGCCGACCATCACTTTTGATGCAGAATTCAAGGAAAACGAAAAGAAGATGAAGGAGGATTGGAAAACTCAAGCTGCAGAAATGCTAGAGGCCGCTGGATGTAAAGACATTTCCATATACGATTCAAATGCCCCCATAGGCAAGGGCATACACGAAATGGGGACCGCACGAATGGGCAAAGATCCCAAAACCTCTGTTTTGAATCGTTTCAACCAAGTCCACGCCGTATCCAATGTATTTGTTACGGATGGCGCCTGCATGACATCGGCAGCCAATCAAAATCCTTCCCTCACCTATATGGCACTAACCGCACGAGCGGCCGATCATGCCGTGAAGGAACTTAAAAAAATGAACCTGTAGCCCATTGTGAGGTATTTTCTGTTTATATCCATACTCTTATTTGCTTTTGCTTGCGAAAAAGAAAAACAAAATACCGAATGCATTGATCCGCAACAAAAAAAACCAGATCAAGCTTGTATAGAAATTTATCAACCTGTTTGTGGTTGCGATCAAAAAAACTATTCCAATAGCTGCTATGCTAGAATCAATGGTTTAACAAAATGGACCGAAGGAGAATGCCCATAGAAAAAAATAATAAAAACAAAGATTGGACCTGGACCATTGGCTTGTTGTTGGCATCAATTTTGATCTCTTATTTAACCAAAGTTTGGTTTTTGTTTTTACTTTTTCCCTTGGGGATGTTTACCTTTAGAAAAAAATAACAGCCAATCCTCCTGCTTTTTAATATGCTAAAATACTCTTCAATCGTACTTGCTCCCCTACTTTGCATACAAATGTTCGGTCAAATCAATTCCAAAAACATTGAGATTGTTAGAGACGCATACGGTGTTCCGCATATTTTTTCAAAAACTGATGCTGAATTGGCCTATGGTTTGGCATGGGCACATGCAGAAGACGATTTTAAGACCATTCAACAGGCTTACTTGGCTGGGAATGGATTACTCAGTGATGTGGAAGGAAAAAAAGCCTACGGCATTGATTTGATCTCCCAATTCATTGGAAGCGAAAGGCTTTTTGAGGAAAAATTTGATGCGGAAATCAGTCCTGCATATAAGAAAATTTTAGAGGGCTACAGTCAGGGATTGAACCGCTATGCAGAAACCCATCCCGAGGAAATACTGAGCAAACGGCTTTTTCCTATCACCCCTAGAAAAATGTTTCTCTATGCCCAACTGCAACTATTCGTTTCCTCCAAAGGCGATTATTGGGTGAAAAACATCTTAAAAAACACAATAGAATATACCCCTGAAAAAGATGAGGTCAAAGGTTCCAACACCTTTGGGTTCAACAGTGCTAAAACCAAAGATGGAAATACCTATTTGGCCATCAATACCCATCAACCTCTTGATGGGCCCACTTCATGGTATGAAGTTCACCTATGCAGTGAAGAGGGAACGGATATCATAGGAGCCCTATTTGCAGGTAGCCCCAGTGTTTTGATCGGTGCCAACAGAAACCTTGCATGGGCGCATACCGTCAACATTCCAGACAAAACAGATGTATTTAAATTGGAAATGCATCCCCAAAAAAAGAAATTTTATCGGGTTGACGATGAATACCTAAAACTACAAAAACACAAAGCAAAACTGCTTGTAAGAATCTTGGGAATTCCGTTTAAAGTCAGTAAAAAATATTTTGAAAGTATTTACGGTCCCACATTAAAAAACGATTCTGGCTATTATGCCGTCAGAACACCATCGCTATTCGAAGTAAAGGCTTTAGAGCAATGGTGGCGAATGAATAAAGCGAAGAATTTTACCGAATTTTACAATGTTCTGAAAATGAAGGGACTGCCCGGATACAATATCGGCTATGCGGATAAAAACGACACCCTTTTCTACATTTCCAATGGATTGATTCCCAAAAGAGCTCCTGGTTATGACTGGGCCAATGTGGTTCCAGGAAACACCAAAAAAACACTTTGGACCACAACCTATGCAGTCGAAGAATTGCCTCAAGTAGTCCAGCCTCAATCTGGCTATTTCTACAATGCCAATCACAGTCCCTTTAGGTCTTCAGATGCCGTAGACAATCCCAATGAGGATTCGTTCTCCAAAGACATGGGTTTCGAAACCTATGACAATAACAGATCCACCCGGCTCAAACAACTCATCGACCAACATTTAAAAGTAGATTACGAAGACTTCAAAAAAATAAAATACGATCACCGATTCCCCAACCCCTTTCATTACAATTGGATGGATATTGATTCCCTTTTTATGATGTCCCCAAAAGACCATCCTAAAGTGGCTGGCATCTTAGCGCAAATACAGGATTGGGATCGCTCGGCCTCCGCCGACTCATATGGTGCGGGAGCCTATGGCATCCTCTACCACAAGTTGCGTAAATACTACCGCCAAATACCGGAACCTAAAATATTCACAACGGATATCTTGTACAAGGGTCTATTGGAAACAAAAGAACACATGACCCAGTATTTTGGGAGCGAAGGTGTCAAACTGGGGGATTACCAAAAGCTGGTTAGAGGAGACAAGGAATTGCCCATTTTTGGACTGCCTGACGTGATCACCTCTATGGGATCAACCGATTTTAAAGAAGGAAAGACAAAAGTGGTGAGCGGAGAATCTTATATAGAATTGGTGAAATTTACGCCCACCGGTGTTGAAATAGAATCAGTAATTTCCTATGGAAGTTCGGATCATCCAGACTCAAAACATTATTCCGATCAAATGGAATTATACGCCCAATTTAAAACCAAAAAAATGACCTTTGATAAGGAAAAAATTTATCAGGAAGCAACGCGAATCTACCAGCCTAGATAAATTTATTTATTCTGAAGGGCTTCTTTGTATAGTTCCTCGTACTGAATAACGACTTTTTCAATATCAAACTTTTCTGAAGAATTATAAGCTTGTTTCTTAAACTGTTGGTGGCGGTCTGGATCCTCTAGGATATAGATGGCTTTTTCTGCCATGGCTTTTATGTCTCCCAAAGGGCAGAGATAGCCGGACAGCCCGTCTTCAATGACTTCTGGCAATCCCCCCACATCGGAACAAACGACAGGAACACTGTGAACCATGGCTTCCAGAGCGGCCAAACCAAAACTTTCCTGCTCTGAAGGCAGGAGAAACAGGTCTGAGAAACACAATATTTCATCGATCTCATTGCTTCGTCCTAAAAACAAAACCTTATCCTCCATTTGGTGGGCCTTGCAAAAACGTTTTGCTCGCTCTTTTTCTGGGCCATCCCCTACCATCAGTAATTTAACGTTCAATTGCTCACTAATGATCTTAAAGGTCTTTAGAATATCAATGATCCGTTTCAGAGGTCTAAAATTGCTAATGTGCGTGATAATCATTTGATCGTCTGGAGCAATCTGTCCTTTCTCACAAGGCACATTTCTATATTTAATTTTTTTGATATCAACAAAATTTGGAATAACCTTAATATCATTACTGATATCAAAAAGACGCTCGGTATCCTCTTTCAAGCTTTTGGAAACAGCCGTTACATACTCAGAGTGATTGATGGTGAATTGTACTGCCTTTTTGTAAAATGGGTGGCTCCCAACCAGTGTAATATCTGTGCCGTGTAATGTTGTAATCATTGGAATAGATATGCCCTCATCAGCCAACATTTTTTTACTCATATAAGCCGCATAGGCATGAGGAATGGCATAATGCACATGCAAGAGATCAATCTTGTATTTGATCACCACATCCACCATCTTACTGGATAATGCCAATTCGTATGGCTGATATTTAAACAGATCATAATTCGGCACATGAACTTCGTGGAAATGCAGATTGGGTGTTAAATTTTGGATTCTTACCGGTTGTTTATAGGTAATGAAGTGAATCTCATATCCTTTTTTGGAGAGATAAAGTCCCAATTCAGTGGCCAAAACACCACTCCCTCCAAAAGTAGGATAGCAAACAATAACGATTTTCAAGGTTTCAATTTTTAGTAGATTAAAGCTCGGTAGACAAGACCTTGCATTCGAGTTCTTATATTGTGTCGTCCCAATAAATTATTCTTCATATTGGGATAGGTTCTATTGGATAAAAATACAAAAATCAAATCGTGTTCAGGGTCAGCCCAAGCGTAAGTTCCTGTAAAACCCATATGACCAAAGCTATCGAAAGAAACACAGCCACAGGTGGATCCTTCTCCCGTCAATTGAGGTTTATCAAGTCCGACACCTCTTCTGTTACCCTTCTCACAATAGTAACAGTGATTGAAGGCATCAAAGGTTTTTGAACTAAAGTATTGATGCCCATCAAAGTTTCCCTTTTGTAAATAAATTTGCATGATTTTGAATACCTCCTCTGCATTGGAAAACAAACCAGCATGCCCTCCAACACCGCCCTGCATTGCAGCTCCCATATCGTGAACATATCCTCTTATTTCTCTTTGTCTAAAATAATTATCCTTCTCGGTAGGAACAATTTCTTTCATGGGAATGCTCCTCCATGGATTGTAGACAGTTCGTTTTAATCCCAAAGGCTGAAATAACATTTCTGTAGCCAATGCATCCAAAGACTTTCCATATCTTTTTTCAAAGTAGTCTTTAAAGAAATAAAAGGGCAAGTCCGAGTACCGACTATAGAGAGAATCCAATAATGGACTTTCCAAAATTTCTTTCTTGATTTTTTGTTTAAAATTTGACCTCAGAAACAATTGATCCGCAACAGGAATCCCATAACGATCACTTTGTTGGTTTCGATAAAACTTTTTGTGCGGGTGTGCGTTTTCATCCAAAGTTTGCTCATAAAAGGGGATCCAAGGAGTAAGTTGGGCATAATGTGCCAATACCTCTTTGACCCCTAATTCAGCCTTATTGCTTCCTTTTAGCTCTGGCATAAAATCAACCAATGCACTTTCCAGGGTAAAATTTCCTTTATCCACCTCCCTCATGATCAGTGGTAAAGTGGCAGTAATTTTTGTCAAAGAAGCCAAATCATAGAGATGATGATTTTCTACCTTAATTTCCTTTTTGTAGGTGTGATAACCAAAGCTTTTGTGGTAAACGATATCTCCTTGTTTAGCAACCAAAATCTGCATTCCAGGAGTCATGGCAGAGTCTATTACCCGGACTGCAAACTCATCAATCATTGACAACTGATCTGGGTCAAAACCTTTTTCGATCATTGATACCCTTTGGTTCTCCCTGAGGGGTTTAAAATCAATTCCCGTACCAGCTGGAAAATTATTGGAGATAGAAACAGGTAATACTCCCATAAATGAACCCGTTCCATTCAACAAATCAGCACTGATTTTTTGGCTGATGGGACTGTTTTGATAACTGACCACCAATGCTGCTATTGATGATAGATCTCCTAGTTCAATGAGTGGGTAGGGGTTGACAAAAAGATCAAGCAATACTTCATGTTCACCGGCTATAGCGTGAATTAAATCCAGCTCATTGTCAGAGAAATCTGGCGATAAAAAAGGAGAGCGATTGGAGCGATGATAGCTGATGATGACTTTTTCATAAGCTTTCAATGCCTCGAGGGTTTGCGTTGCTGTCCCAACAGCAATGCTTTTTAAATTAACATATTCTCTCAATTGATCCTCAAAAGCCTCACTTGAATCGTTACCCAACTTGACATGTGCATAGGTAATGGAAGGGTTCAAGGGAAGGAACTGATCCTCATTTTTTAGAAGGGTAATGCTTTTTGCATAAGCTTCTTCGATCAAAAGGGTGTCTTTTCTGGTATTCAATCTTGGGTACAAGTAGTGCGTATCTACCTTATTGATTTGCGCTAAGCCTACTTTGTATTTGGCTTTTAAAATTTTTTGAACCGAAGAATTAACTCGCTCCCTAACCGAGGGATCCTCCTGATAAGCCAACTTTATTTTTTTAAATCCAAGAGGGATGTCTTTAGAAATCAAAAGGACATCATTCCCCGCCAATAGTGCCAATAAATCCATATTTGCATTGGAACCTCTGGGTTCAGCACCTTTCATATTCAATGCATCGGTTACTGCCAAACCATTGAATCCTATCTGTTGCTTTAAAAGTTGGGTGACTACTTTATGAGATAAAGAAGTTGGACCATTGGTTTCCGTTAGGGTTGGAATATTTAAATGAGCCGTCATAATGGAGCTCAAGCCTTGCTCTATCACTTTTTTAAAAGGGTACAATTCCATCTTCTCCAATCTTGTTCGATCAAAAGTAACGGAAGGAAGCGTTTTATGAGAATCGTTGGAGGTATCCCCATGTCCAGGAAAATGCTTGCCCGAGGTAAGTACTCCTGCCTGATGATGGCCTTGCATCAAGGCAATTCCTTTTTCTGCCACACGATTGGGGTCTTCACCAAAAGATCGGTTGCCAATGATGGGATTTTCAGGGTTGGTGTTGATATCCAGTACTGGAGCATAGCTCATTTGTACCCCAAGGATTTTTTCTTGTTCCCCCATTCGCTGACCAATCCGCCGAACAATACTGTTGTCTTTTATGGCACCTAAGGTCATATTCCAAGGAAATGCCACCACAGAATCCAATCGCATCGCCACCCCCCACTCTGCATCCATACTGATCAATAATGGTACTTTTGAAAGGGATTGAAATTCATTCAGCCATTGGGATTGTTTTACAGGGCCTCCAAGCGAAAAAATAATTCCTCCAATATGATATTTTTCAATTAAAGTTTTGATTTCATCGAAATGCTTTTGGTCTTTTTTGGAAAAAACCATGGGGGTAAAAAGTTGACCAATTTTTTGATCCAAACTCATTGATTTAAATAGGCTGTCAACCCATTTTTTTTGAGATATGGGATCATCGGAAAGCAATGGGTCTGGCTGCTGTGCAATGGATAGGTTCCACAGAAAAAATAAAAAAAACAGATAACTACGCATAATGGTTAAAAATATCGAGCGTGCCAACTGGCAGAAGCAGGAACTTCCCAAAGGGTGTCATACTCCATCTTATTCAATACCAAGTTATTAAATACAGTTACATCCAGAGTCAATTGTTTTTTCTTCGCCAAGGTCTTGAATTCCTTGAGAGGGGTATGAAGGATGGAATGCTTATCCCTGTAGGTAACATTCATCCTGTCCATCAAGCTGAGACTATATTCTCTCTCCAAGGATTGGATGAAGTGAACGGATGCGTCTATGGAACATCCACTTGCAGACTGTACAGATTCATTGAGTCCCAAAACAATAAATCTGTTGTAAGGCAAATCTACACCCGCTTGGAGATCCGTGCCATGAGCGGTCCATTGGGTAATAAAATCCTCTGTTTTTTTTTGAATGGACTTTGCTTCCACCTCGTCAAAAGCTCGGTCGGATGGGTATATCCATACCCTAGAATTTTCGGGAAGTTGGTCAAAAGGAATTAACATAAATTATAGGTCTTCCGCCTTTGAAATCATTTCGGCAATGTCTTGCACTTGAACTTGCCCCTCCTTTTCTTTGTTTTTTACTCCATCGGTCATCATGGTATTACAAAAGGGGCATGCTGCAACGATAATCTCAGATTGGGTTTCCATAGCCTGCTCTGTTCTTTCGATATTGATGTCTTTGTTCCCCTTTTCGGGCTCTTTAAACATCTGGGCTCCTCCAGCACCACAGCACAAACCTTTGGATTTACAATTTCTCATTTCAACCAGCTCCGCATCCAGTTTCTGAATCAGTTCTCTGGGAGCTTGGTAAACTTGATTGGCCCGACCCAAATAGCAGGGATCGTGATAGGTAATACGTTTTCCTTTATAGGTAGTTCCGGAAATGGTAAATCGATTTTCCTTTAACAAAGTGTTGATAAAAGTGGTGTGATGCATCACCTCATACTTCCCACCCAAGGAGGGATACTCGTTTTTAAGGGTATTGAAGCAATGGGGACAAGTGGTTACAATTCGAGTCACCTCATAGGCATTCATTACTTCAATATTGGTCATGGCCTGCATTTGAAATAAAAATTCATTCCCCGACCGCTTTGCAGGATCTCCTGTACAACTTTCCTCTGTTCCTAAAACGGCAAAGGAGACTTCTGCTTTTTGAAGTATCTTAACAAAAGACTTTGTTATTTTTTTGGCGCGTTCATCAAAACTACCGGCACAACCCACCCAAAATAAAACCTCGGGTTTTTTTCCTTCTGCAGTTAGTTCTGCCAGCGTGGGTACATGCATAATCAATTATTTACTGGTCAACACCATCATCAAAAACCTCAATCGTTACTTCTTTCTCGATCAGGTCGGTGAATTTTCCATTGTATCGCGTAGCCTTAACCAAATGGTTATCGATCCAATGATAGTTTCCTCCTCTTGGTTTACCCATCAAAAGACTGTGATACTTGAATCCATTAGTTCTCAGCCACTGCTCAGTAACCTCACGGTGCGACTCCACTCTGGAGGTGAAAAAGCAAATCAGATGTCCCTCCTCATACCATTTATTGAGTGTTTTTAAAGCGTCGGGGTAGACCTTGACCGTTGCCATTCGTTCAGGTTCTTCATTCGGAATGTCGTCGCAGATGGTTCCATCGATATCAATCAAATAATTTTTGATCCCATCGGGAAGTACGGGACTGACTATTTCACCGTTTTCGACTTTTTTGTGTAAGTAACTTTCTGCCTCCTCTTTTTCCATTTTTTGAATTTAATTAATTTTCATGGGCCCAAAGCATTCGGTCTTGATTACTGAAAGGCCATGGTGCTCCGTTATTTTCTATATTGGTCATCATTTTATTAAGGTCACTTGGGGCAGCCGATTGTTCCATCACCAAATACTGTCGCATGTCTATGATGATTGAAAGGGGGTCAATTCCAATAGGACAGGCTTCCACACATGCATTACAGGAGGTACAGGCCCACAATTCCTCTCTGGTGATATAATCATCAAGAAGTTGTTTTCCATCATCAACGAAACCAACGCTTTTGGTTATATTTCTACCTACCTCCTCTAGTCTGTCTCGAGTATCCATCATTATTTTCCTTGGAGACAACAACTTACCCGTTTGATTGGCAGGGCATTGGTCTGTGCATCGTCCACATTCCGTACAGGTATAAGCATTCATCAACTGAACCCAATTCAGGTCGGTTACATCCGAAGCTCCAAACTTTTCTGGAATTTCCGCTGAGGGTGCAGCATAGGGATCTGCATTAGGATTCATCATCAGCTTGACTTCGTGGGTTACAGCTTCATTGTTTTTAAACTTCCCTTTTGGATTGAGATTTTGAAAATAAGTATTTGGAAATGCCAAAAGAATGTGGAGGTGTTTTGAATAATATAAATAATTGAGAAATACTAGTATGCCAAGAATATGAAGCCACCAAAAGGAACGTTCTAACAAAAGCAGTGTGGGATCTGAAAATGAGGAAAAAAGGGGAGTCATCCATTGTGAAATAGGAAACAGCCCAGCTTGAGTGTAACGAGGGGTGCCAGCTTGTTGTAAGAGCTGGTCTGTAGCATTCATGGAAAGAAAAAGTGTCATCAACACCAGCTCGAAATAAAGGATATAATCGGCATCCATTTTGGGCCAGCCTTTCATTTCATCCTTCCAAAAACGATTGATTCTAACAACATTGCGACGAAGCCAAAAAACAATGACACTCACCAATACCAAGGCTGCTAAAATCTCAAAAGAAGCAATCAACAAGTTGTAAAAACCCCCCATAAAAGGGGCAAATAACCGATGAGTACCTAACAAACCGTCTAAAACGATTTCTATCAACTCAAGGTTGATGAGCACAAAGCCTAAATAAACAATAATATGCAGGACACCTGCAACGGGCCGGCTAACCATTTTCGATTGACCCAAGGCAACCCTAAACATATTAGACCATCTTGCCTTTGAATGATCAGAGCGATCCACTGCTTTCCCCATCTGAATGTTTCTTTTGATAAAAAGAATATTTCGCCTGAAAACAAAAACAGCCAAAAAAAGAAGAATCGCAAAAATGATATTTGACAAGTAAGGCATCTTTGGTATTTATTTTTCTTCTTCGGTGTAAGGTTTTTCTTTTTTTCCAAATAAAGAGAAATGAACGTATCTCTTGGGATGGTTCTTAAGATCGCTAAGCAATTGGTCCAACTCCTCTGAGGCATCAGATAGATTTTGATATAAGGTATCATCATTGATCAACTTGCCTATGGTTCCTTGCCCTGATTCAATGGAAGCGACGATTTTATTAAGCCCCTCTACGGTTTTAGTAAAGGAGCGGATGGTATGGCTGATTTGAGCTTGCTCAATAGAATCGGTGATCGACTTTAGATTCTCCGAGGTCATTTTGATATTGCTAAACATAGCATTGATTTGGGACTGATTCTGATCCAATATTTTGACTGCAGCCAATGATGCTTTATTGAGGTTATTGGTAGTAATTGAAAGGTTTTCAAGTGTGCTTTTCAAATTGGTTTGGGTGTCATTGTCTAAAACATTACTGACGCCAGCAAAGAGGGAATCTGCACTACTCAACATGCTTTCAATTTTAATCTGAAGGGGCTCAATCTGACGGTTGATGAGTTCTGTCAGTCCGGGTTTAATTTCAGATTTTAGGGTATCCCCACTTTCTATAATATCAGCAGGGTTAAAAGCGGGTTGGATGGCGATGGCTTTTCCACCAATGAGACCAGTCTCATAGAGTAATGCAATACTTTTTTTGGAGAAATCCAAATCTTTCCTCACGTCCATGGTTACCAAAATTTTTGTGGTATTGGGAAGAAAATCAATTTGGGAGATTTTTCCGACGCTCAAGCCGTTGACATTAACTTTTGCACCAGGAACCAACCCCTCTACATCTTTATAAACTGCATATAAAGTTTTAGTGCTTTGGAAGATGGAGTTTCCTTTCAAAAAGCTAAATCCGTAGATGAAAAGAGCAATGCCTCCTAGGACTACAATCGATGTTTTGATTTCTTTGCTAATCTTCAAAATGGTGTTGCTTTTCTTGTCTAAACAAATTTAGGTTTTTTTTACTGATTGGGGTTATTTTAAAGCATCTAATGCCTCAGATAATTTAATCTTTACCCCCCCCTTAAACGCCACAATAAATGCTGATTCGAATCCTGCTTTTTTCGCTCTTTTTTGCTCTCTTTGGATCAGTTTATAGCTGGTTGAATTTCCAAAATAATACTTATGGTAGGCTCCCTCTTTTTCTCGACTTACATTTTTTAAACCTTTGAAATTGTAGGGTTGAAGCTCAATAATTTTTTTGCTGGCCGCCAATTGAACCTTGAAACGAATCTCTGGATCAATGCTTGTTGTTGTGGGGGTTGGAGGGGCTTCTGTTTCAAAAATCTCTTGGGCGGCCACCTGGTTTTTCATTTCGTCCTTGTAGTTCACAATGGCTTTGGCAATGGCATTGGCCATTTCACTCTGCCCTTTTTTGGAATTCAAATAGGAGCCTTCCCTTTGGTTGGTCAAAAAACCAGTTTCCACCAATACACTCGGCATATAGGTGTATTTTAGCACAACAAACCCCGCTTGTTTTACGGTTCTGTCTTTTCTCCCAAGATTGGAAACAAAACTTCTCTGTATGCTTGCTGCTGCTTCAATGCTTTGGTTTGAATAGGTTTCTTGCATTAGGGTGAGGCTGATGACAGATTCTGGGTTGGTCGGATCAAATCCATCGTAGTTCTTTTCATAATCTTCTTCATAAAATATTACGGAATTTTCTCTTTTGGCGATTTCAAAGTTGCGCTGATTGGCGTGAAGCCCCAGTACAAAAGTACCAGCTCCAAAGGCTTTGGGAGAAGTAAAAGCATCGCAATGGATGGAGACAAACAAATCAGCATCCGCTTTATTAGCAATGTTCGCTCGTTCTACGAGTTTTACAAATTTATCTGATTTACGGGTATAAATAATATTGATGTCCTTGTCACCCTCCAAGATTTTTCCTATGCTCAAAACAATACTCAAGGCAATGTTTTTCTCAAAATAGCCATTTCCTCGATTGCCACTGTCGTGGCCACCATGCCCAGCATCCAATACCACCACAAAAGGCTTGTTTGTGGAAGATTGGCTTAATAGTGGATGGGCAAGCAATCCCAGGCAAAAAAATCCAAACAAACGGAGGGTTTGAAATCGCTTGTGCATTGATTTATGGATCATTGAATAAACCTTTAATTCTGCAATCAACAATAAAAATATGCTTAATTTTGATCACTAAATATTCGAACCAATCACAAATTTAGGACTATTCGCTTTGCAAACAAAGTCAATTTATACAGTAGGTTTGTTAATATTTTTTTGGCTCAATCCTTTGCATTCTCAAATTCCTAAGGACAGTCTCTCGCTGGCCTCAAAGGTAGCGGGGGTGGACAGTATCTCTTCTGATTCAATTCCACAAAAGGAACCGACTTTGCTCGACAAAGTCAAATACACTGCAAAAGAGTATGTCAGAATTAACCGAAAGGAAAATAAACTTTACCTCTATGACCAAGCCGAATTGTACTATCAGGACATGGAGCTCAAGGCAGGTATTATCATTCTCGATTATTCTGTCAATGAGGTAACGGCTGGACGAATTCCAGATTCCTTGGGGGAATTGGTTCAAAATCCATATTTCAAGCAAATCAACAATGAAATCTATCCAGATTCTTTACGATTTAATTTTGATACCCAAAAAGCCCTGATCTGGAATTCAAAATCCGCGCAAAATGGAATGAATGTTTATGCTGCTTTTACCAAAAAAGAAAACGATTCCGTTTACTACATAAAAGATGCCAAAGTAACTACGGGAGGTGAATTGGACAGTGCCGATTATTATTTTAGGATTAGAAAAGGAAAAATGGTGCCCCAGGGAAAAATCGTCACCGGCTTCACCAACATGTATATTGCAGACGTTCCCACCCCTCTGGCCTTGCCTTTTGCTTACTTTCCATCCTCACAAAAACAACAATCAGGCTTTTTGTTTCCCACCATCGGAGAAAACAATAACAGGGGGTATTATCTGCAAAATGGAGGCTATTACCTCGCCATGTCTCAGTATTATGACTTGGCACTTACTGGAGATTATTACAGCAATGGAAGCTATGGTTTTAGAATGGATTCCAAATATCGCTTAATGTATAATTTTAGCGGAAGTCTGAGCATGCGATTTGAGAATTTAATCAGTGGTGAAAAGGGTATTCCAGGTTATGCAAAATCAACCGTCTTCAATGTTCGGTGGAATCACTCCAAAGATCCTAAATCCAGTCCCAACTCCAATTTTTCAGCCTCCGTTAACTTTGGAAGTAGTGATTATTTCAGGGAATCGGTCAACCAATTAAACAGCCCTAATTTTTTGAACAATACACTAAGCTCCTCTGTATCCTACTCCAAAAGAATTCCAGGTACTCCGAGCATAAATATGTCAATGAATGCCAATATGTCCCAAAACTCGAATACCAAAAGTGTTAACCTCACCCTTCCCACCTTTCAGGGAAGTATTGATCGTATTTTTCCATTTGAGCCAAAAGATAGACCTAAGAAAGGTATATTGCAAAATATCAATTTTCAATACAGTACAAGGGCCGAAAACCGGATCATTACCACAGAGGAAAACCTTTTTACAAGCGAAATGTTTAAAAATGCTAGGAATGCTGTAAATCATTCCATTCCCGTGAGTACGAATTTCAAAATTCTAAAACACTTTAATATGGGGGCGAGCCTCAACTACAATGAGGTTTGGCAACCCAAGACAATTAGATACAATGACTATGACCCCCTTATTGATGGAGTGAAAAAAGATACCATCAGTGGATTCAGTGCTTTTAGAACTTACAGCTACGGTATCAGTATGGGCACCACCATCTATGGGACCGTCAACTTTAAAGAAGATAAAAAAATCAGATCCATTCGGCATACCATCAGGCCAAACATATCCTACAGCTCTGCACCTAGTTTTGATCAATATTATGACGAATACATAATAGATGCAGACGGAAACACGAGAGAATACACCCCTTTTGAAGGAGGTCTTTTTGGTACTCCCGGCAGAGGAATATCTCAAAGCATGGGAATTTCTGTTAACAACAATTTTGAAGCAAAAATTGTAGATCCGGACTCAACCAAAACGGAGCTAAAAAAAATACAACTGATTAAAAATTTAAATTTGAGTACCAGCTATAACTTTATTGCTGAGTCATTTAAATGGAGTCCCGTTCGTGTTTCTACTGGAATTGATTTGTTCAACAAAAAAATGGCCGTCAACATTGGGGCCGCTTTGGACATGTACGCTTTGGATGAAAACAATACTAGAATAAATGAATTCAACATCAGCAAAGGGGGTGGACTTTTCAGAATCACCAGTGCTAACCTGAATACTGGTTATAATTTTTCCAATGAAACTTTTAGTAAAGACAAAGACAAAAAAAATAAAGAGGAGGAAGAAGAAGAAAATCCCTTTGATTTTTTTGAAAATGCATCAGGAGGAGGGCGACCAGATGATCTTTTTGGAGACACCATTGGTATGGGAAATGAAACCAACAGAGGAGAAGAAGAAGAAGATGGGGAAAAAACGAAATACCCCTCCTACAGAGCCAAGATTCCATGGAGCATGAGGTTTACTTACTCCTTGACCTATAGCAATAGTCGAAACCAAAATGATTTCACCAATAATTCCCTGATGTTTTCCGGTGATATTGAATTAACACCGAAGTGGGAAGTCGGAGGTTCCTCCGGTTTTGATTTTAAAAATCACGGATTTACCTATACCCAATTGCGATTTAATCGTGACCTTGACAGTTGGAGATTAGATTTTAGTTGGGTTCCATTCAGTAATCGTGCCTCATGGAATTTCTTTATCGGCATTAGCTCCGGATTATTAAGTGACATCAAATACGAAAAGAACAGAGAACCCGATAGACGTTTAAGATAGTATCATCAATTCAAATGAAAAAAACAATCACAACGATCAACGCACCCGCCCCAATAGGACCCTATAATCAGGCAGTACTAGCCAATGGCACCCTCTATGTCTCAGGACAAATTGGGATGAATCCCAAAACAATGGAATTGGTTGAAGGCAATATTGAAGAAGAGACACGACAGGTTATGGAAAACCTTAAGGCAGTATTGAACGCAGCAAATATGGACTTTGAGCATGTGGTAAAAAGCTCCATTTTTTTGTCTAACATGGATGATTTTACTCAGGTCAACGAAATTTATGGAACCTATTTCGAGGCTGAAACAGCACCTGCAAGAGAAACGGTTGCTGTAAAAACCTTACCCAAGAATGTTAGGGTTGAGATTTCAATGATCGCACAACTGGAATGAAGTGTGCTAGTTGTGTAGCAATTTTTGATGATATAAAACCAAGCCGTCGATGGGCCTTTTTACAACATTCCCCATGGTCAATCCGTTTTTATTTAGGGCTTCATTAATTTCACTTTTCAGATAAAAAGCGATAGAACCAACCAGATGAATGGGTATTACTGTAGCATCTTTAAACTGTAAAATTTGATGGGAAATAAATCGTTGTAAACCATCATCGATAAGCGTTCTCATATGTGGAACTTCCTTATTCTCAATGATGAATTGGGCAAAATTTGCTAAATAGGTATTGGGATTTTCTTTCCTGTATACATTTTCCTTGATGACATCAGCAGAAAGATCGTATTGATTCTCAAACTTCTCGGCCAGTTCCTTGGGCATGGTTTTGAAATAATACGACCGAATGAGTTGTTTACCATAAAAATTTCCGCTGGCTTCATCCATAAGGACATATCCCAAAGAAGTAATTCTCTGTTCGATCTCCTCTCCGTCATAATAGGTACAGTTAGAACCTGTTCCCATGATACAAACTATGGCGGGCTCATTGGGCTGGGTAGTGGCATAAACAGCTGCATAGGTATCTTCCTTTATGGAAAATTTGCTTTGGGTGAAAATTTCCGAAAAAACCTTTTCAATTCGTTTTGCAGGCGAATCTACACCACAGCCTGCACCATAGAAGTATATTTGAGAAACCTTCTCCCGATTTTGATAGAGGTCATAATTGTTGATAATTCTCTCATTCAATATTGCACTTGACAATACTTGAGGGTTCAATCCCAGCGTTTGGGTTGAGAAAAGAACCTCCCCGGAATCATCAAGCGCAATCCAATCCGTTTTGGTGGAGCCACTGTCAACAACAAATATCATGACAGCCTATATTAAAGTTGATGAATGTGTTTTGCCAAGTCTATTAACTTGTTGGAGTATCCACATTCATTATCATACCAAGAAATAATTTTATAAAAGGATGGATTGAGTTCCATTCCAGCATTTACATCAAAAATGGAAGTTCTAATATCACCAACGAAATCCTGGGAAACCAATGGCTCATCACAATAGCCTAAAATTCCTTTCATTTCGTTTTCGGAGGCTGCTTTCATCACTGCCTTAATTTCATCATAAGAAGTTTCTTTTTCCAGTTTTACTGTCAAATCCACCACAGAGACATTTGCAGTAGGAACTCTGAATGCCATCCCTGTTAACTTTCCAACCAGGGAAGGAATGACTTTAGTTACCGCTTTGGCAGCTCCTGTTGATGCAGGCATGATGTTAAGCAAAGCACTTCTTCCTCCTCTAAAATCTTTTTTGGAGGGACCATCCACGGTAAACTGGGTAGCTGTTGTAGCATGAACTGTGGTCATCAATCCTTCGGCGATTCCAAAATTATCGTCCAACACCTTGGAAATCGGTGCCAAACAGTTGGTAGTACATGAAGCATTGGAAACGATTAGCTGGTCCGAAGTTGCCTCCGTGTGATTCACCCCCATCACAAACATGGGTGCGTCAGCTGAGGGAGCTGAAATGACAACTTTTTTGGCACCTCCATCAATGTGGGCTTGTGCCATCTCCAGAGTGGTGAATATACCTGTGCACTCTGCCACGATATCAACACCCATAGCACCCCATCCGATATCAGCAGGATTTCGCTCTGCTGTAATTTTTATTTCTTGACCATCAACAATGAGGTTATTGTCCTTAACCTCCACCTCTCCATTGTAAGGCCCATGGACAGAGTCATATTTAAGCAAATATGCGAGATGATTAACATCCAATAAATCATTGACTGAGACTATGGATATATCTGACTGTTTCATTGCAGAACGAAAAACAAGTCTTCCTATTCTACCAAATCCATTAATTCCAATTTTTAAAGCCATTTTATAATTTTTGTTTGATTATTAATTAAATAGATAATATTTCTGAAACTCTTAAGAGGTTTTTATTGATTTTAGATTTGCCTTTTATCGCCTCTTCAAGAGGAGAGAGCGTGATGGATTCATCAATAATTCCAACCATTTTATTGGAGTTGCCCTCCAAAAGGCTTTCAACCGCAAAAACACCCATACGGGAACCCAATACCCTGTCAAAACAGGAAGGAGATCCTCCTCTTTGCATGTGTCCTAGGACAGAAACTCTAACCTCATAGTAAGGGAGGTTATTTTCGATATAAGAGGCGATTTCAAAAACATTTTTACCCGTTTTGTCCCCCTCTGCAACGACGACTATACTGGAAGATTTTCCTGACTTTTCACTTCTTTTAAGGGAATCGAGCAAGCGATCTAGCCCCATGTTTTCTTCTGGAATCAAAATTTCCTCAGCGCCAGCACCAATCCCAGCGTTAAGTGCGATATGTCCTGCATCCCTACCCATCACTTCGACAAAAAATAGTCGGTTGTGGGAACTGGCGGTATCTCTGATTTTATCTATCGCTTCAATAACAGTATTAAGGGCTGTATCATAACCTAAAGTGTAGCGAGTGCCTTGAATGTCATTGTCTATGGTTCCAGGAATCCCAATCACTGGAAAAGAAAATTCTTGATGGAAGATCATGGCTCCTGTAAATGAACCATCCCCTCCAATGACCACAAGACCATCAATTTTATTTTTCTTGAGGTTTTCATGGGCAGTTTTTCTTCCCTCTGGCGTCCTGAACTCCAAACATCTCGCAGATTTAAGAATGGTTCCTCCTTTGTTGATGATGTCTTTGACACTTCTGGCATTCATGGGTTCTAAATTGTTGTCAATCAAACCTTGGTACCCTTTAAATATACCAAAACAACCAATGTTGTGGTAGGCACAAGAACGGACAACCGCCCTAACAGCAGCATTCATACCAGGAGCATCTCCTCCAGAAGTAAGTACCCCTATGTTTTTAATCTGATTAGGCATAGGCTAATGGATGGCAAATTTAACCATTAATCCAAAGTATTGTCAACGAAATTGCTATTTTTTATTGATGAAATTTATACCAACGTCAAGAGGATCTGAAAGTGAGGATTCGTTTTGAAGGCTTGGAGTATTTTCAGAACCTTTAACAATTTTCTTGATTAACTCACTAAATGTTTCAAAATCAACTTGATATGACAAGCCTACTCCTTGTGTATACCCCAACTCGTCTCCGATGTATCTGAATTCGTTCTCTTTATTGAAAACTTTTGCTTTTAAACTTCCTTCTTCATTCAGGATAAAATCAATTTGTAAATCACCCACAATTAGGGTTTCTTCAATTCCTCCTACGGGAACTCCAATTTCCCCATTGAGTAAAATCTTATCCGTAATCTGAGTGGATAATGTGAGCCCTAATCGGTCCTCAGAGTTGATCTCCTGAAGCCCACTTCTGTCTCCTTGTAAATAATTTACGCCAACCTGAAGTTTTCCTTGATCGTCTCCTAATAGGTTACTAAAAAGATCGGAGGCCTTTTCATACAAATTGTTGGTTATCCCCTCAACACTTACCGAAACTTCATTGATAAAAATTCCTTGAGACAAGAGGGATATGGCTTGTAACTGACTGATTTGAGGATCCGATAATCGGTAATTGATTTCAGAGGTAAAGACTGCACTGGTGTTAGGGAAATCAATTTCAAAAATAGGATCATCTGGTTTAAGAAGGTTGCCTTGAAGCCTAATCAATACCTCGGTTGGAATTTTTCTATTAAAATTTGGATTATCAAGAAGCAAGGCAGGGTTGGATCCACCAGGAACACTATAGACAGCTTCTAAATCCATTTGTGCACCCAAAGGATTTCCCTCCCATACAATTGTTCCTCCCTGCTTCACATTAAATTTTTTATCAATGACCCCTAAGTTTTTAAAATTATAAATCCCTTCATAGGTGATAAAATCACCCCACATATTAAACTTTCCGTTGGTATCGATCTCCATCAATATATTGCCAGCACCACTCCCGCTCAAGAAACTACCTGATTCTTTGTCTATAACGACTTTGATCTCGGCCTTGTTGGTTACATCCAATTCAAAATTCATCTCTAAACCAGAAATCTCATCCAGTTCTTGATCTTCTTGTTTTTCGCTAATTGTATTGCTTTTCTTATCAAAAAATTTAATGAATGAGGTGTCTGCTAAGCCATAATCATCTGCCCATGGAATCTTGATACTACTGCCTTCGGCAGTTGAGCCTACCACATCGATGGTTAAATTTTTGGAAGGACCATAGAGGTGAACATTACCCCGAAGGAAACCACTGCCAAAAAAAACTTCTTCTTCTTCCTCAGGAATGTTAAGCACCAGCATTCTATCGGATTCAATATTCAGATCAAAACCCCAGTCAGAAAAATTAAAATGATTGATCTCGCCCTGAAGCTTTCCTTGGGTACCAAAAAGGGTGTCCTCAAAAGTGGTGCTTTGAAAATCAAAGGTCTGGTCCATCAAGTTTACTACCGTTCCATCTGCAATTTGATAATCGGTATGGATGTCTGGCACCGCAAGCCCGCCCTTGTTTAAGATCAATTGACCATTGTGTTTGGGGGCATCGACCAGACCCCAGAGATTGACGTTTCCGGTTACCTCCCCCCTGATGTTGTTGATGTCACCTCCCCCAACAGGAGTTAGGAAAGAAAGGTCAAATTCGTTAAACTTAAAATCCAAATCTAATTTTGGAGAATCATCAAAACCCAAAATATTCCCATTGACGGACAAAGTGTTTTTACCAAGGTGAGACAAAAATAATTTGACCTCGTAGGAATTAAGCGCTGTATTGCCAGTAGTAAAAAATTTTAAATCCCCCATTTCTAAATCGTTCATAATCAACTGATTGACTGCGCCATCAAACTTTAAAGCGTTATCCGTGGGTGAGCGTTGCACATTCAAGCTTAAATCTAATCCCCCCTCGAAACTAAAATCCTCACTGGATATTGAAAGAAGCTCAAGCGGCACTTTGTCCAATTCTAATGAGAAACTAAAATTTTGGGAAGCGGTGTAGTTGGCTTGGGCCTCAATTAGGGCATCCCCAGATTGAGCCGATATAAAATTTAAAACGATTTCTTTTGATAATCGATCAAAGGAAATCAAATGTCGCTCATCATCATTGGGGTTCAACCTCCACTGTAAGTCCCCAAAATCAACTACAGAGGGCTTTAGCATCAAAAACGATTCATTCTTGTCTAACCTTAATGCGTAATTGAACTCATAAGTGTCTTTTTTATCATTTCTCCCAAAAAATTCAGTTCTAAAAAGGATGGTATCCTCTCTTTTTATTCCAAGTGTGTTAAAGTCCGAAAGGATATAAGAGTCATTGTATATTTTACCAATGGAGAGAAAAGAGTTGAACATTGGATTCTGGTTGTCCAATTGTAATTCCAAATTATCAATATTGATCCCTTTATAACTAATTTTCGGGACGTTGAGATTCATTTTGGAAACATGCTCTTCTGTGGATAATATCCCTCTAAATTCAGCTTTCTTGTCAATCGTCAACGTAGGAAAAATGGCAGTGAGGTGATCTGTTTCTACGCCAATATAATAGCTTAAATCTTGTTCGGTTGAGAGTTTGTGTTTTTCAAAAAATGGAAAAACTTCAGCAAAGGCATTATTGAACAGCGGAATTAATTTACTCAATTGAAATTCCCCTTCAATTCGAATGTCCATCAGGTCTGAATTAATCGTTCTGATCAATCTTTTTCTATCCTTAGAGCTGACTTCAAGAATAAAATCATTGAAAAGATCAGACTCAGTTTTGTTTTTAAATTTTAGGTCTTTAAAAAGTAAATTTCCTTGGAGTTCGTCAAAAGTATTCCCCACCAAAAAGAGGTTGAGATTACCAGAGTAAATCGCCTTCCCCCCTCCCAGCTGAGAATCAAAAAGGTGAAGATT
>JAQCBK010000001.1 GCA_027621505.1 Bacteroidota bacterium
TAGAATATCAGGCAGGAAGACTTTATGTACAATATTTCCCAGGAGAGGAAAACCCCATCAGCCAAGCCACTTTTGATCCTCATCTGACCGACCAGTGGACCGAGGTATGGTTTCCTGTCAAGGAAATTGGAGGGATCAAAGAGGCCTCCCGCTTTGGAGCAATGAATGTCGTTGAAACCCAAAATAAATTAGAAGTAAAAATCAATGCTTTTAAAATGGCTACCACCCAAGTAACCCTCTCCGCATCAGGAAAAAACCAAAGTCAATCTTTGGAAACCGTCCCTAATGGTACCTATACTCTCACTTTCCTTAAACCATCGGCTGACTACACCATTGATGCCCCCGGTTTGGAACTGCACTATGACCGTCGACCTCCCTTGATCAAAAGACGCTTTGATAATCCCGAGGTAATTGCTTTCAATACCTTAGAAAAAACTTTTTTAAAGGCCAAAGATGCCCAAAGGTATAGGGATTACCCATTGGCAGAGGAATTGCTCATGCAGATTCTACAAGAAGACCCCCTCCATCTCGAAGCGAGAAAAGAATTGGCTTTCCTCTATTACAGAAATGGTGATTACGACCAAGCACTGTCTATTGCCAATACAGGTTTGCAAATCGATGCCTATCATAATGGACTCAACTACACAGCAGGAATAGCCTATATGGCAGGAAAAGACTGGATCAATGCCAAAGAACACCTGGGCTGGGCGGCCCGATCCGTAGCTTATCGTTCATCGGCTAACAGTTTGCTGGCTCAAATCCATCTTATTGAAAAAAAATTAGGCGATGCCCAACACTACAATGACGTTGCCCTAAAATTTAATACCGAAAACATCAATGCCCTTGCACAAAAAGCACTCCTTTATCGAAAGATGAACGATAAAGAAAATGCCCTCAAAACCCTTTCAGCAATAGAAGCCATTGACCCTATAAATCATTTTGTGGTCTATGAAAAATATTTGCTGGGTGAAAATGACCAAAAAGCAGTCATCGATTCCCATCGATCTGAATTTCCGCATCAAACCTTCATGGAATTGGCCTTGTTTTATCACAACAGAAACCATAATGCTGAGGCCATTAATATTTTGGAAATGGGTCCAAAACATCTGCTCAACTGCCTCTGGTTGGCCTATCTCAAACAAGACCGAGCTGCACTCAGTTCTCTAGAGAAGGAATCCATTGCTTTTGTTTTTCCGTTTAGAAGAGAAAGCCTAAACATGCTCGATTGGGTAACAACGAATCATTCCTCTTGGAAATCTCGGTATTTATTGGGCCTCAACCTATTAGGCCGATCACAGACCAACAGAGGCGTTGAAATTTTTAGGGATTTGGGACAAACCCCCAACGACCCCCTCTTCTATTATATCAGAGGAATGTTATTTAAAGAGCATCAAAAGGCTGGATACAAAAAAGATTTGCAATATGCCTATCAGGAGTCCCCCAACAATTGGCGGTATGCCTTTTCGCTGGCCGAAGATCATTTTAAATCCGGAAATCCATCAGCGGCTTTAAAGATCATTCAAAAAATCTACAAACAAGACAATGACAATTATTTTGCAGGGATGCTTTTGGCACAAACGCTCAATCAGTTAAAAGAGTATAACAAAGCCATTGAACTGCTTAAAAAGCTAAGAATTTTACCCTATGAGCACGCTACCGAAGGACGTAAAATATACACCGATGCCTATATGGGCAGTGCATTGAGCTATATTTCCAATAATCAGAACAGTCAAGCCCAATCGAGATTGGAAACGGCCTTACTTTGGCCCGAACATTTGGGGGTAGGAAAACCCTTTGATCCGGAAGAACGGCTCCAAAAATTTCTGCTGGCCTACCTCCATGAACAAAAAGGCAACAAAGGGGCAATGCAATCTGCATTGGAGGAAGTAGCGGAATATTCTAAAGTGCAACTTTTTAGTCCCTCCAAAAATCACCTCTTGGGAATTTATGCCCTACAACAAATACGAGGAGAAGAAGAGGTACAGCAGTTTATTGGCCAATTGTTGGCCACCGATCACGGAGTCACCCCTACCACCCAAGCGTTGATTCAATTTTATTACAAAAACCCTAAAGTAGAATGGAGTAAGGCTTTTGTGATGAAATTGGCTACCTTCTTAGAGTCGATCTGAGGGTTTAATTTTTTAAGCCCAGTTTTTGGCTGATGTAATTGCCTACATTTCGCCCTTGTTTTAGACCTTCATCAATGGCTTTACGGTAGTGAATCCCACCGTACAACCTGCTGACAGCTGCTTCCTCTGCTGCATGATTGAAGGAGCGGTAGGAACGAATGGGCAAGTCATAAGGCAATTCGGTATCATCATCGAAGGCAATATTATCCCCAAAAAAATCAGTAAGAATCACAGAGGCAGCTCCTGAAACAACAGAATGGCCACTGGTGTATTCAGGAAAGGGAGGGGTTTGTAGCAGGGGATACCAATTTTCATCCAACACTTTATTGATAAGGGTTTCGGGACGGATAAGGTTGCTCCTGTATTTTTCATCCCAGCAACTGATAAAAGCATCTGCGATGGCAATGGATACCTTGGCATAAGCCGCAACCGTAGTATGAACATCGGCTTGGCGATTTCGGGAAACGATTTTGGTGATACCGATCCAATGGGCACCGGGACTGATTTTTTTAAGGGCAAACATCACATGACCCTTATGGGTGGAAACATAGGGGTTACAATCCCAAAATTTGGCAATTTCCTCCCTTTCATCCGCTTCTTCGTTTTGCTGTATGTCTTTGACCACCTCATAAACCTCTATCAACTCATTGTAGAAATCAGATTCGGGCTCCATCGAAAAAGGGGGTGGTGGCTCGGGTTGAAATTGTTGGGACGAAGTCAGTATAAAAGGTCGGAGCTTGCTCCAATGGGGTTCAATCCCATCCATATAGTCTGGGGGGGTGGGTTGCCATCGGGAAGGACTGTCATAGTCCACATAAAATTTGGGATAGGTTCGGGTTTGTTTGTAGTGGTCTTGATCATACCAGGCTTTGACCTCTCCCGCCACTTGGAGGGCATAGGCATGGGAGGAGGTGTACACATTTGGATTTTGTTCTTTCCATCCTTGGTACAACCCATCCATATACTCGGCCATCCTGTCCACCGAAAAAATCAAACTTTTTCCCACTTCCAGATAGGCGATCAAGGCAGCAAGCTTGGGGTTGACCAAACTATCATTTGCTAAAGTAACACCTTTAAAATCTCTCAGCACCTCTTTTAAAGTGCCGTGGGGATTGTCTTTTTCCTGTGCTAAAATCTCATAGGCCGCCAAATTGGCATAGGCATATACCCTACTGGCCAAAGGAGGCGAAAAAATATCGTGAACCATTACCGAGGTCAACTGATCTTGCGCCTGATGAAAATCCTCCGATAAAATTTCAATGGGTGAATACTGCCTTTGACAATGGGTAAATCCCAAAATAAAGACAAGCATCACCAAAAATGATATTTTGTATAATTTCAAAGTAGCCGTTGGTTGGTATAGTGTTTTTAAGTATTTCAAAATTATATCATTTTTTTTCCTTTCTATGACTGTTGAATCCCCTTTTTTTAAAAAAAATCAATAAACTTAAAGCGTCAAAGTCGGTGGTGGTTCCCTGGTTGGTTTCCAAAACTACCACCGTCGCTCCTGGTAGCGGGACTCCAGCCTCATCGGTGACGGTACCTCCTACCGTTTGGGCCTGTACTACCAAGCTCATAAACAAAAGGAAAAACAATGCAAAGCACCGTTTTGCACAATAGCAATAATAAGTTCGTTTCATATTATGTAAGATTTAGGTTGTTTAAAAGTATAAAAACAGTAGAACAATACTAGTTTTTTGGAAATTAATAATTTCGCTTCCTCTCGCCTTTGGACTGATTTTTTTATTGTCTGAAATGCATTAATTTTGATGGTAAATCTTTTAATTATGCCCCTACTTAAAATCTTACGTTTTGCTCTTTTTGTATGCCTTGGTGTTTGGATCACCGCTTGCGGTAGTTTAAAAGTCGATCCACCCCAATCGAAAAAAACCCCTCTCCCCCCGGATGTAGCTTCCAACAAATATTCCCAAACCAGGGGAATGGGAAACTAAAACTCAGCAGGTAAATGGCTTTGGCTATCGACGGATAAAAGAAAGGTTTCTTTTGAGGCCCTCGTATTGGGTTCTTTTGACCGCACTGTTTTTGAAGATGGCATCAAAGGTAGCTTGGGTCAGTTCTTGCCAGTCTTTTTGGGTATAGTCCAGCAGTTCGGGTTGCGGGTCAAACAAGGGTTCGTTATGGGATTTGGAAAAGCGATTCCAAGGACATACGTCTTGGCAAACATCACATCCAAAGGCCCAGTCGTCCATTTTGTTTTGGAACTCGGTGGGGATTTGGTCCTTAAGCTCTATGGTGAGGTAGGAAATACATTTACTGGCATCGATATCATAAGGGGTCAAGGCCTCGGTCGGACAGGCATCGATGCAGGCGGTACAGCTTCCGCAATGGTCGGTAACGGGCGTGTCGTATTCCAATTCAAGGTCAAGGATCAATTCGGCGATGAAAAAGAAAGACCCTACCTTTTGGGTGATCAGGTTGGTGTTTTTACCCATCCATCCCAAACCGCCTCGTACGGCCCAAGCCTTGTCCATCACCGGAGCAGAATCGACAAATACCCGGCCATTGACCTCCCCTATTTGCTCTTGGAGGGTTCTAAAAAGTTGTTTGAGCTTGTCTTTGATCACAAAGTGGTAGTCGGTGCCATAGGCGTATTTGGAAATTTTAGGCGCCCCTTCCACTTGTTGCGCTTCGGTGTAGTAGTTGAGCAAGAGAGAGACCACACTTTTGGCTCCAGGAACGAGCAGTCGAGGATCCAAACGTTTGTCAAAATGGTTCTCCATATAGGCCATCTTACCGTGTTTGACCGCTTTGAGCCATTCTTCCAAGCGCGGGGCCTCCTCCTCCAAATAATCGGCCTTGGAAATCCCACAGGAGAGGAACCCCAGATCTTTGGCGGCAGACTTGATAAGGGTTGTATTTTGAGATAAAGACAACATTTTCTTAAATCTAAAGCTTTTTAGATTTGAGACAAAGGCAATTTAAGAGAAAAAATAAAGAGGTGAAATAAAAGATTCCTTATTAACTATATTTATTAATGTTTTGAGAATCATTTAAAATTTACCTACTCGTTGTTGACTGATATAGCGCTCATATTACGACCAAAACCTGTATTCAAGGCCTCAATACCTGCTAGAACTTTAACCCCATGAACACCAAATTTTTTGTCATAAGTGACAGTATTGGTAAATACCCATTGCAGCCCTTTTCCAGATCCCTCTGAAAAATTATCACTCGCCTGTGGTTCCGAATCACCGAGGTAACGGTAATCGTAATTTACATAATAATAGTTCCAGAGACTTCCTCCTAAACTAGAACGGAGCGTTAAACCCTCAATAGGATTGACTTCTAGAAATATATTTCCAAACAGATTTACCGAGTAAGAGTCGTCATCTTTTGAGTTTTCTAGCAACCGACGTACCGGGTTTCTTGGATTATTAAATCCAGCTGCCTTGGTAGAGGCATAACTTCCAAATTCGTCATAAACTGGTAAAATAGTAGGCATCCTGTAAGCCGAAAGAATCTCGGACTCATCATCGGCCGATTCAACCCCTCCACCTGCTCCTGGGCTTTTGGCAGAGCGGTAGGTAACTTGTATGTTTTCTCCTAGTTTTAACCAAGGCGTTAAATCCCAATCGGAATTGAGACGAAAGGTATGACGTCGAAATTCATTTTCAAGAAGGATACCGTCCTGAAATTGTGCACTCATTCCCATATAGTAACTCCCCAGATCTGATCCGCCACTAACCCCAATCGCCAAACGATTTAAAGGAGCAATTCGTGTAATTGCATCATACCAGTTCGTTCCTTGTTTATTGGACTTGATTAATAAAACATTTTCTGGATCTGACTCATATGCTGTCTTAATAGCAGCAAAATCTACACTTCCAACAATTCCATTTTTTCCATTGGCGTGCAAATAATCGGGCAAGACAGGAGTAGCATTACTTCCGTATTGTTGATGACTGTATGCTACCTCCGTACCATTGGCTTTGGCGTTGTTTTCATATCCAATATGCGTCCATTTAGCCATGTCTTGTGGATTCAACATTTTGGGTGATCCACTCACATTAGGATCTGTAAAACCTGTTACATAATCCACAGTGATCTTGGTTTCTTGTTTTTTACGAGAACCTCGCTTAGTTTGAAAGACAAATACACCATTTGCAGCACGAGCTCCATAAATTGAAGCGGCAGCGGCATCTTTCAAAAGGGAAGAGGATTCAATATCGTTGGGATTAAGAAATTCAATATTACTGGTGGGAACACCATCCACTATATATAGGGGTTCGTTTCCGCCAAAAGCTCCAAATCCACGAACACGAATTTGAGAGGTAGTTCCAGGACTACCATTGGATATAACAGTAACTCCAGGTATACGCCCTTGAAATTGCTGTTCTATATTTCCAGAGGGCACTGCTTGTAAATCTGCTGCCTTCACTGTTGAAATAGCCCCTGTGGTTTCCCTTTGGGTTTGAGTACCATAGCCCGTTACTATAATCTCATCCAGTAATTCGGTATCCTCCATCAAAGTAATATTGATCGAACTCTGATCACCAACGATCATCTCTTGATCTGCAAAGCCAATACTTTGAAAAACCAATGTTTGATCAGACCCAGCATTGATGGTATAATTTCCATCAAAATCTGTAGTTGTTCCTTGGGTAGTTCCCTTAATGAGAACCGTTACACCTGGGATGGGCATTCCGTCTTTATCGGTTACTGTCCCAGTCCGGGAATTTTGCGCATGTAGATGAATGCTGAAAAAAAATAGCGTTAGCAGAGAATAAGAGCTCCAACGTCTAACACTGAACAAGTTCTGGTAGTTATAAGTCATATTTGTAAGATTTTAGGTGGGGTAAAACTATCTTTTTTTTGAAAACTTTAACATTCTTTATCAAAAAAAAAAGCGTTAAAACTATTTTTATGCAAAATATATCTCAAAAATTATTTAGTATAATTATTGTGCTAATTCAAAGACGATGTGTTGATTCCCGATCGTCTTATTTTTTCGGCTCATCCATCTATTAGCATAAATGATTGTATGCCAACCTCCTATTGGTATCCGAATAAGATGATGATAAGAAATGATCAAAAAGCGGATAAGAAATTATCACAAAGCGCCCATCCGACTGCAATGTGATCCATTATTGCAATAAAGTTGAAAAAACCTAGAACAATCCCCCTTGATTGTCCTTAATCCTACCGAGATGTTTGTAGGCCAACGCGGTCACTTCTCTTCCCCGCGGGGTTCTGACCAAAAAACCTTCTTGGATCAAGAAGGGCTCATAGACCTCCTCTATGGTTTCACCATTTTCAGAAACAGCAGTGGCCAATGTGGTAATGCCCACCGGCCCTCCTTTGAATTTATCGATCAAGGTAGTGAGGATTTTATTGTCCATTTCGTCCAAGCCATGGGCATCGACGTTAAGGGCATTGAGGGCATATTGAGTTATTTCAATGTCAATTTTTCCGTCCCCTTTGATTTGTGCAAAGTCCCTGACCCTTCTGAGCAGACCGTTGGCAATCCTCGGTGTTCCCCTGCTCCTTCCGGCAATCTCAATGGCAGCTTCAGTGCTGATGGCAACATTAAGAATATTGGCGCTGCGTTCCAAGATGGTGGACAGCAGTTCGGTATTGTAGTATTCCAATCGGCTGGTGATCCCAAATCGGGCACGCATGGGGGCAGTCAGCAGTCCAGAACGGGTGGTGGCCCCCACCAAGGTAAAGGGGTTGAGGTTGATCTGAACTGTTCGGGCGTTGGGCCCAGTCTCGATCATGATATCGATCTTATAATCTTCCATCGCCGAGTAGAGGTATTCCTCTACGATGGGACTGAGACGGTGGATTTCGTCGATAAAGAGAATGTCTCTCGGCTGTAGGTTGGTGAGCAATCCAGCGAGGTCGCCTGGCTTGTCAAGTACAGGCCCAGAAGTCATTTTGATACCTGCCTCCAACTCACCGGCCAAAATATAAGCCAAGGTGGTTTTTCCCAGACCCGGAGGGCCGTGAAAAAGTGTGTGGTCCAAGGCTTCCTCTCTTTGATTGGCTGCAGCAACAAATACTTTAAGGTTTTCCAGTATGCTCTCTTGTCCCGCAAAGTCATCAAAACTATCTGGTCGTAAAGCTCTGTCAACGTCTTTTTCCTCTGGACTAAGTTGGTCTCCCGATGGGTCTAAAAACTCATTCATCTCTAACAAAGATAAATGTTTTAACGCTTAAATTTTAAAACCTTTGGAAATGTGCTCCAAACCAGAAAAGTCGATGAGTTTAAGGAATTTTCCATTGAGTAATATCAAACCTTTATGCTCAAAATCTTTTAACATTCTGATGGTCGATTCCACGGTAACCCCCATATAATTGGCCATGTCTTCCCTTTTGAGGTACAATCTTAAATTGCCCTGCTGATCTTCCCCAAACTCCGTGTGAAGTTTGATTAAAAAATGGGCCAACCGCACCATCATTTTATTTTGTCCCATGATTACAATTCGGTCATCGGTCGACCTGAGATAATCGGCGAAGGTATCCAACAGGTGTATGATAAAGTCCCTATTGTTTTTTAGGGTTTCAAAAAAACGTTTTTTGTCAATAAAACAAACCTCTACCGGTCCGGTTCATTGGTCCCAGAACTTTTCAATAGTAAACACATGAAGTTGAGTTGGTCAGTAGTCGTCATTACAAGTTTTGGTTTGTTCATTTGTTTTATGGGATATTTTGTGGTCAGAATCAATACCGATCCTGCATTGAAACACCATTTGGTAACGCCGCAATACTACAAAGAGGAGCTAAAAGAAAATGATAAAAACCGTGCCAGAAATAATGCCAGTACATGGGCGAGGAATTTAGATCATCGTATTTCTGAAAGGGGATTGATTCTCTTCCCCTTGCCCAAAAAACAACTGTTTACAATCCAAGGCTATCGTCCCTCCGACCCCAAAAAAGATTTTTTTGTCCACGGTAAGAGCCTAATTGGAGCAGAGCAATTGACGCTTGAGCTTCCAAGCTTGGAAAAGGGAATCTGGAAACTAATTATCACATGGGAAAAAGAGGGAAAGCCCTACCGAATCGAATATGAATTCAAAAAATAAGTCATGATCTCTGCCTTGCTCTTGGGACTGCTGGGCAGTCTTCATTTTTTTTTGATGTGTGGCCCGCTGGTGGCTTCGCTAGGGTTGAGAAGTTCAGGAGGACTTCTTAACGGTGCTTTGATCTATCAATTGGGCAGAATGGCGATTTATTGTCTTTTGGGGAGCTTGGCGGGTATTATTGGGTATGGATTTTCCTTGGTGGGACTGCACCGTTATATAGCAGTGGCTTTGGGTTTGCTGTTGATAGGAATATCTATCAAAGAATTATTCTACCTTCACGGAGGGTTGAATTTCAACCCCTGGGCTAGCTTCTCTTATGCACTTTTGCGATGGAAAAACAAGTTAAAGATCAAATCTTCTTTTTGGTGGGGAATGGTCAACGGTCTTTTGCCCTGTGGCTTGGTATATGTTGCTCTGACCGGAGCATTGGTCTATGACAGCCCCTATCAAAGCATGTTATATATGCTTTGGTTTGGACTGGGAACTTGCCCAGTCATGGTCGGTTGTTTTCTTTTTCCAAAGTTAAAACTCAATCAACGACTGGCCTTTTTTCCTAGATTATTTCCCCTTTCCGTTTTGGTAATGGGGCTTTGGATCCTCACCAGAGGACTGGGCTTGGGCATCCCTTATTTCTCACCCACCGAACAGGCTCTAAAAATAAAGACGGTTGACGCAACCGAAAATTGTACGCCCATCAATGAGGATAGGGTACAAAAAAAGCTGCCCTAAAGCAGCTTTTTTTTGTTTGGTTTTTTATTTACTTAGTGTTGGAGTTCTTCTTCTCCTTCTTTTAATGGAATGTGCTGAGGAACAAAATCCTCATCGTGTCCGGGTTTGGAATAGTCGTATGCCCAGCGGTGTACTTCGGGAATTTTCCCTTCCCAATTGCCGTGAATGTGCTTGATAGGTGCTGTCCACTCTAAGGTGTTGGAACGCCATGGATTCTGTTCTGTAGGCTTTCCGTAAAAAATACTGTGGATGAAGTTGTAGAGGAAGACCAGCTGTGCTGCTCCTGCAATCAAAGCGAAAATTGTAATCACTACGTTGATATTGGCCAAATCATCAAAATAAGGGAAAGCAGTGTTGGTGTAATACCTTCTGGGAAGTCCGGCCATACCGATAAAGTGCATGGGGAAAAAGACCCCGTAGGCACAAATGGCAGTGACCCAAAAATGGAGATAACCCAAGTTTTTATTCATCATGCGCTTGAACATTTTGGGGAACCAATGGTAAACCCCAGCAAACAAACCATAAAGTGCTGAGATACCCATCACCAAGTGGAAGTGGGCCACAACAAAATAAGTGTCATGAACATTAATGTCTAAGGTACTGTCTCCCAAAATAATTCCAGTTAACCCTCCAGAGATAAAGGTAGAAACCAAGCCAATGGAAAATAGCATGGCAGGGTTGAGCTGCAGGTTTCCTTTCCAAAGGGTGGTGATATAATTAAAGGCCTTCACCGCCGAGGGGATAGCGATCAGGAGGGTAGTGAAGGTAAATACCGATCCTAAAAATGGATTCATTCCTGAAATGAACATATGGTGTCCCCATACTATGGTGGATAAGAAGGCAATGGCCAAAATGGAGGCAACCATGGCGCGGTATCCAAAAATAGGTTTTCTCGAATGAGTAGCTATAATTTCGGAAGTGATCCCTAGGGCAGGCAGTAGTACTATGTATACCTCTGGATGTCCTAAAAACCAAAAAAGGTGCTCATACAATACGGGTGATCCTCCTTGATAATGCAAGACTTCTCCTTGAATAAAAATATCGGATAGGAAAAAGGAAGTTCCAAAACTTCTGTCCATGATCAACAACAAGGCGGCTGACAAAAGCACTGGGAAGGAAACCACACCTATAACGGCAGTGATAAAGAAAGCCCAGATGGTCAAAGGCAATCGACTCATGGTCATCCCTTTGGTTCTGAGGTTCAATACGGTAACGATATAATTCAACGATCCCAAAAGAGAAGAAGCGATGAAAATGGCCATAGAGACCAACCATAGCGTCATCCCCAAACCAGAACCAGGTTGGGCTTGAGGTAAGGCACTCAATGGAGGGTAAATGGTCCAGCCTGCTGCTGCGGGTCCTGCCTCCACAAAAAGGGACAATACCATGATAACACTGGATAAGAAAAACAACCAGTAGGATATCATGTTGAGTAATCCAGAGGCCATATCTCTTGCTCCGATTTGTAATGGAATGAGAAGGTTACTGAAAGTACCACTCAGTCCTGCTGTAAGGACAAAGAAAACCATAATGGTTCCGTGGATGGTTACCAGTGCCAGATATACATTGGGATCCATGACCCCGTCAGGAGCCCATTTTCCCAATAAGGCTGACATGATGCCCATAGGCTGTTCTGGCCAAGCCAGTTGTAATCGGAACAATAGAGACATGGCTATCCCGATGATTCCCATGAATAGTCCCGTGATCAAGTATTGCTTTGAGATCATCTTATGATCTTGACTGAAAATATACTTGGTAATGAAGGTTTCTTTGTGATGATGTCCGTGATCCTCTTCGTGTACTTGCGCTGCTGCTGTTGACATGATCTAATTTTTTTTTATAGGTTATTGAATGACTTCCGCAAAGGTTTGCTGATCGTCCATCCATTTTTGAAATTCTTCAGGTGTTTCTACGACAATTTTCATCTGCATGTTGTAATGCGAAGCACCACAAATTTTATTACAAAGTAACAAATAATCGAAGACATATGGCTCTAATGCTTCTTCTCCTTTTGCTAAGAGTGCTTGGCTGTTTTCTCTTCGGATGGCATTGATTTTTTTGACCTTGGCCTTGATGTCATCTGTTTGACGCATTTCTTCTGTAGTGACCGTAGGAACAAAAGCAAATTCTGTAATCATTCCAGGAACACAATTCATCTGAGCTCTGAAATGAGGCATGTAGGCTGAATGCAATACATCCTGGGAACGCATTTTAAAAATGACCTCCCTACCAGCAGGCAAATGCAATTCTTGAACCACTACATCGTCAAAGCCGTTGGGGTCAGTCGCATCGATTCCAACAAGATTTTTACCGTCAAAGTCTTGTAAAAAACGAACGTTAGCGTCGCCAAGAACACCATCCTCTCCAGCATATCTTGCTTTCCAATTGAACTGCTGTGCATACAATTCTACTACCAGAGCATCCTCATTCTCCTCTACCGTCATGATATCGGTCCAAGTATAAAGTCCATAAAGAATCAGTCCCGCCAAAGCAATCACAGGAATAATGGTCCAAATGGCCTCCAAACGATCATTGTCTGCGTAGAATAAAGCTTTTTTGCCCTTTTCACCCCTGTATTTATAGGCGAAATAATGTAAAAGAGCTTGGGTAATGGTTTGGGTAAAAAAGATGATGGCAAATGAAATCCACATCAGATTATCATACTCTATACCGTGCTCTGAAGAGGCATCGGGCAGTAAGACATCCCCCCACTTCCAAAAAGAAAACAGGGTGATAGCGTAAATAAATATCAAAAAAGCAAACATCAATTGGCCATTCCAACGATTGTCATAGTCATCAGCAATTTGTGTATTCTCTTTTTTGGCTTGTGACAATTCAAATATCTTAGTGATTTGCCAAATGGAAATCGCAATCAATACTAAAACTACAAGTGTCAATAATATCGTCATTTATCCTGCCATTAATTGATTAATAATGAAAACGCTCACTTTCTCCCATCAGGGGATCTCCTGAAGCATGAAGTGGTGCTTTCGAAATTTCTTTAAATACCACAAAAATGAATAAACCAAAGAAGAAGGCAAACCCTCCCAATTCAGCAATACCGATAAACCACTGGTCACCGACTGCCGAAGGCATAATCATATTGAAAACGTCTATATAATGTCCCAAGAGTATAACGATTCCTGTCATTACGATGAAATAATTCATTCGTTTGTAATCGCTATTCATCAAGATCAATAGTGGGAAAATAAAGTTCATCACCAACATGCCAAAGAACGGAAGATTGTAATCCTCAATTCGGGTAATAAAATAGGTAACCTCCTCAGGAATGTTGGAGTACCAAATAAGCATGAACTGAGAGAACCACAAATAAGTCCAAAAAATACTAATCCCAAACATGAATTTTCCTAAATCATGGATGTGGCTGTTATTGACTTTCTCCAGATACCCTTTGGATTTGAGGTAAATGGCAACCAGTGCAATGGTAGTAATTCCAGAAACGAACATGCTGGCGAAAACATACCAACCGAATAAAGTACTGAACCAGTGGGGATCAATGGACATGATCCAATCCCAAGACATCATGGATTCGGTCACAATAAAGAAGACCAAAAATCCAGCGGAGATTCTAAAGTTCTTTTTGTGGTTGGATATATCAGTTGCTTGGTCTTGCGCTAAAGAAAATTTTCTGGAAAAGTAACGATATGTCGTCCATCCAGCGATATAGAACAATGCACGCAATAAAAAACCGGGTACATTGAGAAAGCCTACTTTACCTTGTATGAGTTTGTCGTGGGCCACCACTTCAGGGTCCATCCAAATGAAGAGGTGGTTGAAGTGCATACCAGAAAGGGCAAGGATAACAAAAACAACCAATGCACCGGGCAATAAATAGGCCGTAATTCCTTCCATAACCCTAAAAAGAGCTGGAGACCAACCGGCTTGGGCTGCACGATTGACGGCGTAGAACGCCAATGTACCAAGCGCAATCATCATAAAGAAAAATGCTGCTACGTATAAGGCTGCCCAAGGTTTGTTTTGTAATTGGTGGAGTAAGTGCTCCCCGTGGTGATCTTCGCCATGCTCTTCCCCATGAGAAGAGGCGGCTTCGTGATGATCGTCGTGAGCTGAATCAGCATGCGCAGCCGCGCCGTGATCATCGGCATGGGCGTCGTGAGCTTCCCCGTGATCTGCACCATGGCCATCCCCATGATGAGGGTCGGCCACCATGGCTTGGGCTTCTTCAACTGTATCAGGGCTAGTCAGAAAACCATAAGTCAAACCTAAAAATCCAACGACCATCAAAATGATGGAGAAGTTTCTTAATTTATTTGTAAAAGTGTACATACCGTTTTCCAATAAATTATTTAATTAGGTTCTTTCTCAACTCCATCACGTGCTGAGCAATCTGCCATCTTTCGGTGGCATTGACTTGTCCTGCGTGTGATCCCATTGCATTCCTACCATACATCAGAACATGGTAAATGCTTCCAGGGGTAATGTCGCGGTTGGCATAACTGGGAACGCCCAGGTATTTTTCTCGGGTCATCAGAATTCCTTGTCCGTCGCCTTTGTTGCCATGACATACTGCACAATAGATTCCGTATAGTTCTTTTCCTTGCTTGCCATTTTCAGCACTCACTTGAATCGGAGATTTCAGTTCTGCTTTGGCTGCTTCATAGCCTTCATTGGAGTCCGGATAACCATAGGGTACCCAACCTCGGTGGATAGAACCCTCAACGGGAAGCTGCGCTTCAATACCGTTGGCGAAAGCATCCGAATCTGCATAGGTTTCGTAACCTACAGGTTCGTACATATTGGGAAAATACTGGTAATTGGGCTTGGAAGGGTTAGAGCAAGACTGCAAGCCCAAAAGCAATACCATAATCGATCCAAAAGCAATAATTCTATTCATCATCTTCTTTTTTTTCAATGATTTGAATATCAATGGCTCCTGTTTTTTTCAACAGTGACTTTAGATCTTTTTCGTTGTCGTGTAACTCAATTTCGACCAAAAATTTATCATCTGTGGTCAATGGATTTGGATTTTCAGCTGCTTTAAAAGGCCAAAGTTTACTTCTTAAGTAAAAGGTGATCACCATCAAGTGGGCTGCAAAAAATACGGTCATCTCGAACATGATGGGGACAAATGCTGGCATATTTTCCAGATAAGAAAAGCTGGGCTTTCCTCCAATGTTCTGTGGCCAATCAACAATCATGATGTAGTTCATCATCATCACAGCTACAGAAAAACCTATACATCCGTAGATAAACGCCATAATGGAAATTCGGGTATCGGCCAATCCCAAGGCTTTGTCCAAACCATGCACAGGAAAAGGGGTGTAAACCTCTTCGATATGGTGCTTTTCATCACGGATCGATTTCACTGCAGACAACAATGTATCGTCGTCGTCGTATAAAGCGTGTATTACTTGATTACTGCTCATTCGCCGTCTCTTAATTTTTTATATTTCTCTCCAGAGGATTTCAAGATGGTTTTCACCTCCGCCTGTGCGATGACAGGGAATGTTCTGGAGTAGAGTAAAAACAATACAAAGAAAAATCCAATGGTTCCTATGAAAATTCCTATGTCCACAAAGGTGGGAGAGAACATGGTCCAAGAGGAAGGAAGATAATCTCTGTGTAAGGAAGTTACGATGATAACAAATCGCTCGAACCACATGCCTATGTTTACCACTATGGAAATGATAAAGGAAAATACAATACTGGTTCTCAGTTTTTTAAACCACATGAACTGTGGTGAAAACACATTACAGGTCATCATCGACCAATAGGCCCACCAGTAAGGTCCGGTCGCCCTGTTGAGGAAGGCATACTGCTCATATTCAACCCCTGAGTACCATGCGATAAAAAGCTCCGTAATATAAGCAACCCCCACAATGGATCCAGTAATCATGATGACGATGTTCATCAATTCGATATGTTGTACGGTAATGTAATCTTCCAAATGGGAAACCTTCCGCATGATAATGAGTAGGGTTTGTACCATGGCAAAACCAGAGAAAATGGCACCTGCAACGAAGTAAGGTGGAAAAATGGTGGTGTGCCAGCCAGGAATTACCGAAGTGGCAAAGTCAAAGGATACAATGGTATGTACAGAGAGTACCAAAGGTGTTGCCAATCCTGCCAATACCAATGAAACTTCTTCAAAACGCTGCCAGTCTTTAGCCCTACCCGACCATCCAAAACTCAGGAGGCTGTATATTTTCTTCTGAAAAGGCTTGATGGCTCGGTCGCGGATCATTGCAAAATCTGGCAACAGGCCTGTCCACCAAAAGACCAAGGAAACAGACAAATAGGTAGATATTGCAAATACGTCCCACAAAAGAGGAGAATTAAAATTCACCCAAAGGGATCCAAAGGTGTTAGGAATGGGCAATACCCAATAAGCCAACCATGGTCTTCCCATGTGAATGATGGGAAATAGTCCAGCTTGAATCACAGAGAAAATGGTCATGGCCTCCGCAGAGCGGTTGATGGCCATTCTCCATTTTTGACGGAATAATAAGAGAACGGCGGAAATAAGGGTTCCAGCATGACCGATCCCTACCCACCAAACGAAATTGGTAATGTCCCAAGCCCATCCTACAGTCTTGTTCAATCCCCAAGTACCGATACCAGTACCTATGGTGTAGGCGATACACCCCAGCCCCCAAAGGAACGCAGTAAGCGCAATTCCAAAAACGATCCACCATTGGCGATTGGCTTTTCCCTCAACTGGAGCAGCAACATCAACTGTTACGTCGTGATAGGTCTTGTCGCCAGTGACCAAAGGTTTTCTTATAGGTGCTTCGTAATGAGATGCCATACGATTATTTTTTTCTAATTCTAAGATTCGTCTGTGTTTCTTACCATCGCTTGGTACATAACATTGGGCTTGGTACCAACACTTTCCAAAAGGTGGTACATTCTGTCATCTTTCTTTAAGGCTGCTACTTTGCTTTCTTTGTCATTGATGTCACCAAAAACAATAGCGCCACTGCTACAGGCATTGGAGCAAGCGGTTTGGAACTCACCATCCTCGATGGCTCTTCCGTCCAACTTGGCATCCAAAATTGTTTTTTGTGTCATTTGAATACACAACGAACATTTTTCCATTACTCCTCTCGAACGGACCACCACATCAGGATTGAGAACCATACGACCCAAGTCGTTGTTCATGTGATAATCGAACTCATCGTTTTTGTTGTAGAGGAACCAATTGAATCTTCTGACTTTATAGGGGCAGTTGTTTGCACAATAACGCGTTCCAACGCATCGGTTGTAAGCCATGTGGTTCTGACCTTGTCTTCCGTGTGAAGATGCCGCTACTGGACAAACCGTCTCACAAGGAGCATGATTACAATGTTGACACATGACGGGTTGAAAAGCGACCTGAGGATTTTCGGAAGCGGATTCCATTCCACCAAATGTAGTCAACGAATCCCCTATCCCGGAGATATCCTCCTTCGTTTGGTAGTCTTCTCCAAAAGTTTCTCCCGAGGAATAATAACGATCAATCCGCAACCAGTGCATGTCTCTCGACTTTCTGATTTCTTTTTTGCCAACCACTGGCACATTGTTTTCTGAATGACAAGCAATTACACAAGCACCACAGCCAGTACAGGCGTTTAAATCAATGGACATATTGAAGTGATGACCGATAGAACGATCAAATGATTGCCACATGTCCACCTCCGATGAAGTTACCTCATATTCAATATGATTTTTGGAAACCTTAGGAATGGGGTTCCAATATTCTTTTTCTTTGGTGTTAAAAATCTCCAAAGTAGTTTCTTTGATGATGTCTCTCCCCATCATGGTATTGTGCAACTGAACACAAGCAAACTCATGGTAGCCCTCCGCAGGAGCTATGCTTACGTTTTGAACCGAATCAAAATCATTGTAGAGGGGATAAGCGTTTACTCCTACCTGCATTTCGTCTTGTAAACCTTTTCGCTCACCATAACCAAACGCCAAGCCTACTGTTCCCTTGGCTTGACCAGGTTGAATCAGTACAGGTACAACGAGGCTTTTTCCTCCAACCGTTATTTTGGCATAACTGCCATTCAAAGCACCATCGGCTACATTGACATTCTTCAATCCAATTTGGGCTGCATCATTAGCGGATACGGTCAGATAATTGTCCCAAGACACCCTTGAGATGGGATCAGGGAATTCCTGAAGCCAGGGGTTATTGGCCTGTTGTCCATCACCCATACCGGTTTTACTGTATAGAACCAATGACATAGGAACGGAAGTTGCTTTGGATAGTGCTGCTACTTGGTTATTGACCTCAAAAGAAACATTCTCATAAACCATCGAATCATCCCCGGAAAGATAACCATCGTGTAAAGTCTGGTTCCATGAGCTTCCGTTGAGCATTTTTTCCGTCCAATGGGATTTGATTTCTTTGTAATAGGAGCTATCACTTCCTGAAAGTTTTAGCAGAACATCCTGAAACTGTTGGGTATCAAAAAGTGGACGAATGGTTGGTTGTGCCAGCGCATAATGTCCTTTTTTGAATTCATAGTCACCCCAGCTTTCAAGATAGTGAGGTGTCGCAGCAACAAATTGGGAATTCGTTGCCGTTTCATCTTCTTTGAGCGCAAAGGCAACTGACAATTCCAATTGGGAAAGTGCAGCCGTAAACGCCGCTGCATTGGGAAGGGTAAAGCTAGGATTGACTCCAACGGTGATCAATCCATTTATTTTACCACTTTCCATATCGTCCACCAACTGGGAAACTGATTTGTGATTGCCTTGGCGAATCAATTTCGGTTGGGCAGTGTCAATCACATTGGATCCTAAATGTTTATTGATTGCCAAAACAACTTCCTGCGCAGCAACATCTTCAACACCAGAGACCAAGACTGCTTTGGATCCAGATTTTTTAAGCCTCTTCACCACTTTGGCTACAACTTTTTGAAGCTGTGGACTCAGATTGCTCTTTGAGGAGGCAGCTGTTAACTGCGCATAAATCTCAGCAATTATTTTTTTCATTCCAGCAGGATCAACAGGAATTCTGTGATCCGCATTGGCTCCTGAAAGGGTCATATTGGATTCAAACTGAATATGGTAGGACATCTCAGATTTACCGTGGTGTTTTTTGGGAACACGACTTTTAGCATATCCACTGTCAAATCCTCCCCCTTGCCAATCTCCCAAGAAATCAGCTCCAACAGATACGATGGTCTCCGCCTTGGAGAAATCATAATCCGCCAAAGCACGAACACCATAGATGTTTTCAAAAGCCTCCAAAGCAGCATTACAAGAGATCGGGTCATAAATGACATGACGTACATTTGGAAATTGCCCAATGAAGTTATCAATGATGACTTGAGTAGTGGGACTGGCAAAAGTCTGTGTTAGTAGTACCACGGGCTTATCAGCAAGGGACATGGCTTTTAACTTGTCTCCAACTTGGCTGTAAAAATCGCTCCAACTTACTTCTTTACCTCCCGCCTTGGGTCCTTGCAAGCGCTGAATGTCATACAAAGAGAGGACGGAGGCATGAATCCTCGCATTTCCTCCCCCCATGGTGGGTGCCTGTTTGTTGTTTTCAACTTTGATGGGACGACCTTCACGGGTTTTGATAAGAATGCTACCAAAATCATAACCGTCAGCAATGGCTGTGGCATAATAATTTGCCTTACCGGGAATGATTTGTTCGGGTTGTACCACATAAGGCACAGATTTGATCACTGGGCCTTCACAAGCAGCCAAGCTTGCCGCAGCAGTGCTGAATCCAACGTATTTCAAAAAATCCCTACGGTTGGTGTTGGATTCACTCATGGTTTGTTCATCTCCCAAAAACTCGTCTACTGGAATTTTGTCTACAAATTCATTTTGTTCCAGCCGCTTCACCAACTCATTGTTCTTGTCGAGTTGCGCTGTGCTTTTCCAATAAACTTTATTTGACGACATATTTTATTTTGACGTTTGTTAATAATGACATTTACCACACTCCAAACCACCCATCTGCGCGACAGTCAGCTTTTCAACTCCATATTTTTTAGACAACTCCTCATGGATTTTGGCATAATATTCATTGTCTTGGAGTTTCACATTGGTTTCTCGATGACAATTGATACACCAACCCATGGTCAAAGATGAATGTTGATACATGACCTCCATTTCCTCAACAGGGCCATGGCAAGTTTGACATTCTATACCCCCAACTTGAACGTGTTGAGCGTGGTTGAAATAAACAAAATCAGGAAGGTTGTGAATTCTTACCCATTTGACAGGTTTGGACTCACCAGTGTAGGCTTGGTTTTCTTCATTCCATCCAACAGCGTCATAAAGTTTTTTAATTTCTTTGGTGTAAAATTCTTTGGTATATCCGTTTTCAACATCCTCTTCCCCGTTATACTCTGCAATGTTTTTATGGCAGTTCATACAGACGTTTAATGAGGGTATTCCAGAATGTTTGGAAACCCTAGCTGAAGAATGACAATACTTACATTCAATTTGATTTGCTCCAGCATGTATTTTATGAGAATAATGTATGGGCTGAACCGGCATATAGCCCTGATCAATTCCAACTTGCATTAAGTATCCATACACAAAATAGGCGCTGCTGAGTAGAAAACCAATGACCATTAAGAATATCAAAAATTGGTTTTGCGCCACCACCTTCCATAGCGGAGGACGTTTTTCCTTGGAGCGTGGTGTAATATCTACTCCACTAGCAACCGCAATTCGCTTGAGTGTCTTCTGAACCAAAAATAACATGACCACCAACATCAGGAAGACCAAGGACAATGCCCCCAAGATCAAATTATTATTCATTCCTGATCCAGAAGCGGCAGCGGCAGGTTGCTGCGTCGCAGCCGAAGCGGCTGTGGCTGGAGGGGTGTAGTCCGTATACGCTAAAATATTGTCAATGTCCGCATTGGACAACATCGGAAAGGCATTCATCGCCACTTTGTTGTACTCCTCCCATACAGCAACCGCTTGCGCATCTCCAGCTTTGATCATCGCTGAACTGTTTTTGATCCAACTGTAGAGCCATTCTCGATCGTATTTCGCAGAAACACCTTTCAAAGCAGGACCAACCGCTTTCTTATTTAGCTTGTGACATGAGGCACAATTGGCGTTGAAAAGATTTTTTCCAGCTTGAACATCAGCTTCTTGAGCTAGTGAACTCGTAATTGGAAAAAAAGTAAAAAATAAAAATAAGAATACAACGGAAGCGTTTGTTTGCCAACTGGAAGTATATTCCTGAAATTTGTTTGTTAAGGACAACAATATGATAGTATCTAAAATCCGCAACAAATTTAAGTGATAGACTTGTTAACTTAAAACCTAAAATTTAACATTTTTGTAATTTATATTGATTCTAAATTACTGTTTAATTTATTCCTTTATTGTTCCGGTTTTTTTTGATTTTTTTGTTCTTTTGTGAGATGAAAAAAACCAGCTGTGCCACTTTAATAACTGCAGTATTGTGCTTTTTTCCCCTTGTGGAAATAAGCGCTCAAAAGGGAGCGACCAACATTAAACAGGATTCAACCATCACCCAACTGATGGAGACCAAAAAACAGATAGATGCTGAGGTATACGCTTCAACATTTTATACCATCCAACTTTTCTATGGGGACAATAAAACTGCAGTAGAACTTTTTGAAAAATTCAAAGAGGAATTCCCAGATTGGGATGCGGATTTAAGTTTTGAAACTCCGAACTATAAAGTCCAAGTAGGTCAATTCAAAGATTACTACTTTGGCTTGAATAAACTTAGGGAGATCAAGAAGGTTTATCCTGCCGCTTTTTTATTAGAGAGTAAGGCGACCTATTAAAGTTTCTTTTTAATCGCTACTTCTTGGAAGCACTCTAACATATCAGCCTCCATGATGTCATTAAAATTCTTGATCTGAATTCCACAATCATATCCTTTTGCCACCTCTTTGACATCATCTTTGAATCGCTTGAGGGAGGCTAGTTTTCCAGTAAATACAACCACGCCTTCACGAATCAAACGAATCCCTGAGTTTCGATAAATTTTACCGCTGGTCACCATACATCCAGCAATGGTTCCTACCCGAGAAATTTTATAGGTTTCTCTAATTTCGGCAGTCCCGGTGATTTCCTCTTTCATCTCGGGTGACAACATGCCTTCCATAGCATCTTTTACATCGTTGATGGCATCGTAGATAATGGAATAGGAGCGGATGTCAATTTCTTCCTTGTCAGCAAGGGTTCTTGCATTTCCCATTGGCCTCACGTTGAATCCAATCACAATGGCATCTGATGCAGAGGCCAGCAGTACGTCAGACTCGGTGATAGCACCAACCCCTTTGTGGATAATATTGACTTGAATCTCCTCTGTTGAAAGTTTCTGAAGTGAGTCCGTTAGGGCTTCTACAGAACCGTCAACGTCCCCCTTCAAAATCATATTCAATTCTTTGAACTCTCCCAAGGCAATTCTTCTGCCGATTTCATCCAAGGTAATGTGTCTTTGGGTTCTTACGTTCTGCTCTCTTAATAGCTGAGTTCTTTTCGCCGCAATTTGTTTGGCTTCCTTCTCATCCTCAAGGACATAGAAGTTATCTCCTGCTTGTGGTGCTCCATCCAATCCCAAAATAGAAACGGGTGTGGAGGGAGGTACAGCTTCCAGAGGGTTCCCTCTCTCGTCGAACATTGCCTTTACCTTACCACTGTGTTTTCCTGCCAAAATATAATCCCCAATTTGGAGCGTACCGGTTTGAACCAAAATGGTTGAAACGTAACCTCGACCTTTGTCTAGATAAGCTTCAACGACGGTTCCCTTCGACTTTCGATTGGGATTTGCTTTAAGTTCTAAAAGCTCAGCCTCCAACAATACTTTTTCCAACAACTCAGAGATACCAGTACCTTTAAGGGCCGAGATGTCTTGAGATTGGATTTTACCTCCCCACTCTTCTACCATCAGATTCATTCCTGCTAAAGCCTCTTTGATTTTATCGGGATTCGCATTGGGTTTATCCACCTTGTTAATCGCAAAAATCAAGGGAACTCCAGCGGCTTGTGCGTGGCTGATGGCTTCTTTGGTTTGCGGCATAATATCGTCATCGGCAGCAATCACAATAATGACAATGTCAGTCAATTGAGCACCTCTAGCCCGCATGGCGGTGAAGGCCTCGTGACCTGGAGTATCCAGGAATGTGATTTTTTGTTGGTCTTTGAGGGTGACCGAATAAGCGCCAATGTGCTGTGTAATCCCTCCAGATTCTCCAGCGATTACATTTTCCTCTCGGATATAATCCAATAATGAAGTTTTACCATGGTCTACGTGACCCATGACAGTTACAATAGCGGCGCGTGGCTGAAGATCTTCTTCTTCATCCTCGGACTCTTCTATACTTTCCTCCAGCTCTGTTTTAACAAATTCAATCTGATAGCCAAATTCTTCAGCCACAATACTGAGGGTCTCAGCATCCAATCTTTGGTTCATGGTTACCATGATTCCCAAGGTCATACAAGCGGAGATGATCTCATTGATATTGACCTCCATTAAAGTGGCAATTTCACCAACAGTAATAAATTCTGTCACTTTCAAAATTTTACTACTGGCCTCTTGTTCTGCTAACTCATCCTCCGATTTTTGTCGGTGCTGATCTCTTTTGTCTCTCCTGTACTTGGCGCCTTTGGATTTGTTGGATTTCCCTTGAAGTTTTTCTAGGGTTTCACGAATTTGCTTTTGTACCTCTTCGTCAGAGGGTTCTTCCTTTACCGTTTGAGTATTGGGACGATTTTTTTGATTCCCTCCTCCGGTATTTTGATTTCTACCATTTCGATTGGGAGGTTTGGCCGTGGGTTCTTTACTGATTCTCTTTCGCTTGCGCTTTCTGGCCTCCTCAACCCCTTTTTCTTTCTTTTTAAACTCCTCCAAATCAATGGTTTGACCGGTCTTCTTCGGGCCCGATAAAGTTTTGTATTGGGTCTTGATAGCACTTGGATCTGCTGTGCCTTCTGCAGAGGCAGCAGTAGGTGTGATAGATTCAGTGGCAGTGCGCTCCTCCTTCTTTTCTTCTTTAACAGCTTCAGGAGCCAGTTTATCTTCTACTTTTTTAGTCTTGTCGGTAGTTGCATCCGAAACGACTTCCTTTGGGGGTTCGGCCTCTGCAGTCGCTTCTGGAGGGGCTGCGGGTTGGGTCGAACCAGATCCAAGATCAATTTTTCCCAATGTAACGGGCTTTTTAATCAACGCCTTGGCCCTGATGACTTCCCGATTTTGTTGCTGTTCTTGGCGTTCTTGTTCTTTTTTCTCTTGAAGAATTCTCAGGCTTTCCTTTTCCTTTTTCTTTTCCTCACTGATCTCGTGTGAAGCATCTTTTTTGGATTTATCCGTTTCAAATTCATCCAAAAGTATTTGATATACCTCTTGTGAAATTTTGGTAGTAGGTCGACTTTCAATTTCAATATTTTGTTGCGCCAGAAACTCTACGGCACGATCCAGAGATATATTTAATTCCCTTAACGCAACATTTAATCTAATGGTTGAAGTGTCTGCCATATATACCTTTTACTTTTCAAAAGTAGGAAAAATCCCTACGTTTATTCCTCAAATTCTGCTTTTAAAATTTGTAGTACCTCCGCTACAGTCTCCTCTTCCAAATCGGTTCTCTTGATCAAATCCGAAGTGTCGAGTTCCAAAATACTCTTGGCGGTGTCTAGACCTACTTTTTTAAATTCATCAATTACCCAAGCATCGATTTCATCTCTAAATTCAGTTAATTCAACATCTTCTTCAACGCCTTCACGATAAACGTCGATTTCATAGCCTGTTAGTTTTCCTGCCAGCCGTATGTTGTGCCCTCCTCTTCCAATTGCTTTGGATACCTCCTCGGGATTCAAAAAAACCTGAACACTTTTATTTTCCTCATCAATCTTCAAGGAATTGATTTTAGCTGGACTCAATGCCCGTGTGATAAACAACTGAAGGTTATTGGTGTAATTGATAACATCGATGTTCTCATTTCCCAACTCCCTGACAATTCCATGAATTCTCGATCCTTTCATTCCTACACAAGCGCCTACGGGGTCGATGCGGTCATCGTAGGAATCAACTGCCACCTTTGCTTTTTCTCCAGGAATTCTCACTGCCTTTTTGATGGTAATCAAACCGTCGAAAACTTCTGGAATCTCTTGCTCAAATAGTTTTTCCAGGAATACAGGAGAAGTACGAGAAAGAATGATTCTCGGCTTATTTCCTCTCAACTCAACCAAATCGATAACCCCTCGAACATTGTCTCCCTTTCGGAAAAAATCATTGGGAATCTGACGATCCTTTGGCAAGATAATCTCATTACCATCGTCGTCCAGTAAAATCACTTCGCGATTTCTGATGTGATGAACCTCTGCGGTATATAGCTCTCCGATTCTATCTTTGAACTGATTAAAAGTGTTGGTGCTATCGTGTTCAAATATTTTCGAGATAAGATTTTGCCTTAAGGTTTGAATAGATCTTCTTCCCAAGTCAACCAATTTTACTTCTTCAGACACGTCTTCCCCCACCTCAAAATCTGGTTCTATTCTCTGGGCCTCAGTCAACTCAATTTCTTGGTTAGCATCCTCAACCTCTCCATCCTTGACAACGATTCTATTTCTCCATATTTCCAAATCACCTTTGTCTGGGTTAATAATGATATCGAAATTTTCATCCGAGCCAAACTTTCTTTTAAGGGTATTTCTAAAAACCTCTTCGATTATTACCATTAGGGTAACCCTATCAATCAATTTTTCATCTTTAAACTCTGAAAAAGACTCAATGAGTGCTAAATTCTCCATTTCTGAATATTTAAAATTTTACCATTACCCGCGTTTGATTGATTTCGTCAAACGTCAGGGTTTTATTTTTGATTACTGTTACTTTTCCTTTCCCGATAGGCTTTGGCTCACGCTGTTTCCACTCCAATTGAATGGCATCAGATTCTACCTTTGTCAAAGCTCCTTCATATTTTAATCCATCTTTGGAAATAACCTCCAGTTTTCGGCCAATATTTTTATGGTATTGACGAGGAAACTTCAATGGGCTTCCAACTCCAGCTGAAGCTACTTCCAAACTAAAATCATGCGCATCTCTATCCAAAGCCGTTTCAATGGCCCTACTGATATTGATACAATCCTTAACATTGACCTCCACATCCCCGTCCAAAATTATTTTGATGGATCGATCGGAAGCTATTTTGAGATCTACCAAAAAAATAGCGGGATGTTCCTCCAACGCTTTATTCAATAAATGCTCAACAAGTTGATTAAAATTCATTTCAAAAAAAAGAGGGACTCAATGGTCGCCTCTCTGTGTTTTACAAAATGCGCACAAATATAGTAATTTTAATTAAACCAATTAATTTCCTTACACTTGGTCCTTGAAAAAATTTGTTTTGAGTAATGAAATCTCGAGGTTTAAAAATTGAAGCAATTTCTTTATTCAGTCCATAGTATTGGCTGAATTTTAGGCTATATTTGATAAAAATTGCTAAAAAGAATATTCTGAATGAGATTTTCTAGTTCTAGAACAGGACTTTTATTTCAATCTTCCCGTCCTCTGGATTTGTCTCCATTTGAAAAACTCCTCGAGATTTTTAAGGAATTGATTACGCACACTTCTGGGGATTTTGATGAAGCCATAGATTGGTTGCGTGAATTGGATAAAGAGTACCAATTGACGGACGAAAATTATACCATTGATGATTTCATTGAAGATCTTTTGGACAAAGGATTTATCAAAGCAGAGATTAAACCCGACGGGAGTGAACCGTCCATGGCAATTACTGCCAAAACGGAAAAATTACTCCGTGAATACGCACTCAAGCAGATTTTTGGAAATTTAAGAAAGTCCGGTTCAGGGAATCACAATACCAAAAACATTGGAACAGGAAATGAAGTTGCAGGGGAGTTAAGTCAATTTCAATTTGGAGATCCCATAGAAAATATCGTATTGACAGAAAGCATCAAAAATGCACAAATTCATTTTGGCATCGATGAGTTTCAAATCAGCCAAGACGATTTGGTGATTGAAAAGAATCACCATAAATCTCAAATGAGCACGGTGTTGATGATCGACATTAGCCACAGTATGATTCTCTATGGGGAAGATAGAATTACTCCTGCCAAGAAAGTGGCCATGGCTTTGGCTGAGTTCATCACCACCCGTTATCCAAAAGACACCTTGGATGTTTTGGTTTTTGGAAACGACGCTCGCCCCATAAGCATCAAGGAATTGCCGTATTTACAGGTAGGGCCCTATCACACCAACACCGTTGCTGGTTTAGAACTTGCCATGGATGTTTTGAGAAGAAAAAGAAATACCAACAAGCAAATCTTCATGATTACCGATGGGAAGCCCAGTTGCCTCAAGCTCCCCGATGGAAGCTACTACAAAAACAGCGCCGGGCTGGACCAATCCATCGTCGAAAAATGTTACCTCATGGCACGACAGGCCAAAAAAATAAAAATCCCCATCACCACCTTTATGATTGCCTCTGATCCTTACCTCCAACAATTTGTTCAAGAATTTACCAAGGCCAACAATGGAAAGGCATTTTATACCGGACTGAACAACCTTGGTGAAATGATCTTTGAAGATTACGAAAAAAACAGAAAAAAACGCTTTGGATAATTCATGGAAAAACCAAAAATAACCACCCTCAGAGAACTTAAAAAAACCAATTATCAACCCTCAAGTATACAAGAGGAACTCGCCAAAAACCTCAGAGAAAAAATCAGAGAAGGGAAAACCACTTTTGAAGGCTTAATCGGATATGAAAACACGGTCATTCCAGAGGTAGAACGTGCCATACTCTCAGGTCATAACATCAATTTTTTAGGCTTGAGAGGGCAAGCCAAAACCCGAATGGCTCGGCAAATGGTCGGATTACTGGACCCCTGGATTCCAGTCGTCGCAGGATCAGAAATCAATGATGACCCCCTTAAACCCATCTCCCAAATGGCCAAACAAATCATTACAGAAAAAGCAGACGACACTCCCATTGATTGGTTGCACCGCAACGAACGCTTTTTTGAAAAACTGGCCACCCCAGATGTTACCGTCGCCGACTTGATCGGGGATATTGACCCCATTAAAGCCGCTACGCTTAAATTGAGTTATTCCGATGAAAAAGTCATTCACTTCGGCATGATCCCAAGGGCCCATCGCTGTATCTTTGTCATTAATGAGCTTCCAGACCTCCAAGCCAGAATTCAAGTCGCCCTTTTTTCCATCCTACAAGAAAAAGAAATACAAATCAGAGGATTCAAATTGCGGTTACCCCTTGAGATTCAATTTGTATTTACCGCCAATCCAGAGGATTATACCAACAGGGGAAGTATTGTCACGCCACTTAAAGACAGAATAGGTTCTCAAATTCTAACCCACTACCCTCACAACCTCGAAATCGCCAAAAAGATTACGCAACAAGAGGTCGCGATCAGTCCAGAAAACGAATCTCAGATCTATGTTCCCGAATTGGCCAAAGACCTCTTGGAACAAATCGGATTTGAAGCACGAAAAAGTGAATATGTCGACCCCAAAAGTGGGGTGAGTACCAGGATGAGCATCACAGCATATGAGAATTTAATCAGTACCGTCGAGCGACGACTATTGATTACCCAAGATTCAAAGACAACGGTTCGAATGAGTGATTTTCTCGGGATTATCCCCGCCATCAATGGAAAAATTGAATTGGTCTATGAGGGAGAACAGGAGGGAGCTACTGAGGTAGCGCACCATTTGATCTCTAGTGCGATAAAAACCCTTTTTACAAGCTACTTCCCTAAAATTGAAAAGCTGGAAAAACCCAACGAACAGGGTCCGTATGATGAGCTTTTGGGCTGGTTTTTTAAAGAGAACGAACTCTTTATTGAAGACAATTCCAACGATAAAATTCACCAAAAGTCATTGGATGAAATTCCTCCCTTAAAAAAGATCATGAAGAAATTCCAATCTGATTTGGATACAAAAGATCATTACTTTGTGATGGAGTTTTTATTGTGGGGATTGGAAGCACATCAAAAATTAAACAAACTTCGAACCTTTGAAGGAATACAATTTAAGGATTCCCTGGGCAGTTTTATCAATCGACTTTAGACTTGATGACGCATCATGTCGATTGATGTTTTGGTGAGGATCTTTAATGTATTGTCCCGAACCTCCTCAAACACGCTTTTGATCTGACAATTTTCCTCATCGCATTCTTCGCAAGAGGCATAATAATTCAGAGAAACGCATGGAAGCATGGCGATAGGTCCATCCACCTGACGAATCAAATCGGACAAATAAATGTCTTTAGGATCTTTGAGAAGTCGATATCCTCCAGTTTTACCCCTTTGACTTTGAAGCAGTTTAAAATTTCGAAGCTCTCTTAAAATGGTCTCCAAAAATTTTTTGGGAATATGCTCCTTTTCGGCAATCTCAGAGGAGAAAATTGAACGTCTTTCCGACTGGTGATCTGCCAGATAAAGCAAGGCTTTTATTGCGTATTTACACTTTTTAGATATCATAAATCCACCCCGAAGATAAGGAATAAATCGTTAATAAACGTTTATTTCCTATAAACTTAATAGGATTTATTTGTTTAATAGGTTTTAACTTAATAAGTTTGTACAGTAAAAATTTAACCTATGTTTTTAGACCTACATTTTATTAGTAAAAACAGTAATAAAAGAAATAATACCTCAAAGGAATCGATCTCAAGAAGTGCTTTAAAAGCGATCAGCTGGCGGTTGGTAGGAACCCTGGATACCATCGTCATTGCCTATTTTATCACGGGAACCATTACTCAAGCCTTATCCATTGGATTTATAGAATGGGGAACCAAAATTGTACTCTATTTCTTTCACGAACGCCTATGGAACAGACTCCAATGGGGAAAAAATCAAGTCAAATGAAAAATCTCAGCATCGAAAAACTCAACGAAATCTTTAAAAACTACACCCTCAAGGAAAGCTTTGACCACTTGATGGAATTGGGTTTTAAAAACATGTCTTTCTCTACATCATTTGGACAGGAAGATCAGGTCATCACTGATGTGATCTTTAATAATGATTACCCCATCAGTGTTTTTACACTAGATACAGGACGACTTTTTGAGGCCACCCATCGGGTGTTTGACGATACCCAAAATAAATACAGGAAAACGATCAATGCCTATTTTCCAGACCGTGAGGCTGTTGAAAAGCTTTTGACCGAAAAAGGGGCTTACAGTTTCTACGAGAGTGTAGATAACCGAAAAGAATGTTGTCAAATCAGAAAAGTAAACCCACTACAAAGGGCCCTCAAAGGGGTTGATTTGTGGATCACGGGATTAAGAGCCAACCAAAGCACTGCTCGAAATCAAATCCAAATGTTTGGTTATGACAATGCTTTTGGCCTGCCCAAATTCAACCCATTGGCGCATTGGGACTTATCCACAGTAGAAAAATACTTGGAACAAAATCAAGTACCACAAAACCACTTGCACAAAGAAGGGTTTGTCAGTATAGGATGCGCTCCATGTACCCGCGCAGTAAAAGAAGGAGAAGACATCCGATCTGGCAGATGGTGGTGGGAGGATAGTAAAAAAGAATGTGGCTTGCACCTCAACACAAAATCATGAACCAAATGAATACCTTATCCTATTTGGAGGAAGAAGCCATCTACATCATTAGAGAGGTAGCTGGACAATTTGATCGACCTGTTATACTCTTTTCTGGCGGCAAAGATTCTATCGTCCTGTTGCACCTGTCTAAAAAAGCGTTCCTACCTGGAAAAATCCCTTTTCCATTATTGCACATTGACACGGGGCACAACTTCTCAGAAACCATAGTTCTGAGGGATGAACTGGTCAAACGATATGAAGTACAGCTCCACATAGGGAGTGTACAAGACAGCATCGACCAAGGGAGAGTGATGGAAGAAAAGGGGAAATATGCGAGTAGGAACAGCTTGCAAACCACCACACTGCTCGAAACCATCGAACAACTAAAATTCGACGCCTGTATGGGTGGAGCCAGAAGGGATGAAGAAAAAGCCAGAGCCAAAGAGCGTATTTTTTCCGTTAGGGATGATTTTGGTCAATGGAATGAAAAATTACAACGTCCGGAATTGTTTGACATTCTCAACGGACAGATCCACGCTGGAGAAAACGTTAGGGTTTTTCCGATCAGCAATTGGACGGAACTGGATGTATGGGAATATATCCGTCAGGAAAAGCTTGAAATTCCGTCCATCTATTTTGCCCATCAGCGAAAGGTATTTCTTAGAGATGGCCAACTGATGCCTTGTTCTGACTTTATCCATCACGATCCCGAAGCCACCTTTACGGAAAGTGTAAGATTCAGAACCGTAGGTGACATGAGCTGTACCGCAGCCGTACCCTCCAAGGCCATCGATCTCGATACGGTCATTGACGAAATCAGGGGCTCATCCATCTCTGAACGCGGCGCTAGAATGGATGACAAACGCTCCGAAGGGGCCATGGAAGAACGAAAAAAAGTAGGCTACTTCTAAACCATCAACCCCATGGAAATTTTAAGAATCACAACAGCTGGTAGTGTGGACGACGGCAAAAGCACCCTTATAGGACGACTGCTTTATGAAACCCAATCCCTCAAAATCGACCAAGTAGAACACATAGAAAGTAAAAGCAAATCTTTAGGATACGACTATGTTGACTTCTCTTTGGCCACCGACGGTCTGCTCACTGAACGTGAACAAGGAATCACCATTGATGTTTCCCACCTTTATTTCAGCACCCCTAAAAGAAGATTTATTATTGCCGATGCTCCTGGTCATGTGGAGTACACCAGAAATATGGTAACCGGAGCCTCCAATGTCAACTTGGCCATCATATTGCTGGATGCCAGAAAAGGGGTGATGGAGCAAACCAAAAGACACCTATACATCACCCAATTGCTCGGTATTAAACACCTGATCTTTACCATCAACAAAATGGATTTGATCGATTATGACGAAAAGCAATTCCATTCCATCGAGCAACAAATAAAGTCCCTGGTGAATCAATACGATTGGGAACCCCGATTGGATTTTATTCCTGTTTCCGCATTGAAAGGGGATAATGTTGTTCAAAAAAACAACAATATGCCCTGGTACAAAGGTACCGATCTTTTGAGCTTGATTGAGACTTTGACCTTTGATGAAGACATCAATTTGGATGGGTTTTTACAGGTTCAGCAAGTGATTCGACCCAAAACCGAGGCATTTCACGACTACCGGGGGTTTGCCGGAAAAGTAAAAAGTGGACTGTTTCAACCTGGTGATGAAATTGAGGTTTTTCCTTCAGGTCAAAAAAGTACCATCAAACGCGTTGAAAAATACGGCAGTCCAAAAAACAAAGTTGTGATGGGTGAAAATGCTACCCTACTGCTGGAAGATGAAATCGATGCTTCTAGAGGAAATACTTTTGTAAAAACCAACCACCACTTTAAAACTGAAAAGCATATTCAAGCCAAAGTCTGTTGGATGCAATCTGAAAAACTGAACCCCAATAGTAAATATTGGCTGCAACATGGAATCTACAAGAGCTTGGTAAAAGTCGAAGAGGTAAAATCCAAAATGGACTGGGAGGCTTGGAAATCTGTCCCTACCGACCAGCTTTTGATGAATGATATTGGGGTAGTAGAACTCCAATTGGCGCAGGCTTTGATTTTTGCTCCCTACACAAAAAACAAAAATCTTGGGGCTTTTATTTTAATCGATCCTCAAACCAATAACACAGCCGGAGTCGGCTTTATACAATAAATCATGCGGAGTTTTAGAACTGAATTAGAAAACCCCATAGTGGAAAAAGACATACTCGATTTAGAGCAAAAAATTCATGCTTTTAAAAATCAAAAAATAGACGAGGAAAAATTCCGGAGCCTGCGTTTGGCAAGAGGGGTTTATGGCCAACGTCAACCAGGGGTACAAATGATTCGCATCAAGCTGCCTTTGGGAAAATTTACCGCCCAACAGCTGATTCGCATGGCGGCAGTTTCCGATGAGTTTGCCTCCGGGAATCTACACATCACCACCCGTCAAGACATACAATTGCACTACGTTCCATTGGATCGCACCCCAGAGCTTTGGGCCGAATTGGAACAAGATAAAATTACCTTAAGGGAAGCCTGTGGCAATACCGTTAGAAACGTCACCGCCTCCATTTATTCAGGGATTGATCCCAAAGAGGCCTTCGACCTCACCCCCTATGCCCAAGCCTTTTTTGAATACTTCCTCAGGAACCCCATTTGTCAGGAAATGGGTCGGAAATTTAAAGTCGCTTTTTCAAGCGCTGCCGATGACCAAGCCATGACTTTCATCCACGACTTAGGATTTATCCCCAAGATCCAGAATGGAAAAAGGGGTTTTCGTGTCCTCTTGGGTGGAGGTATTGGTTCGCAACCGATGGCTGCCAATGAGGTCTACAACTTTTTGGAAGCCCATCGCATCATTCCTTTTAGCGAAGCGGTGATCAGGGTTTTTGATCGATATGGTGAGCGCAACCGCCGCAACAAAGCACGACTGAAGTTTTTGATTAAAGAAATCGGTTTGGAGACTTTTCTCGAAAAAGTAAAGAAGGAAGAAAAAGCACTCGAACGCACGAGCTATCCTATTGAAGTCACCGAAAGAGTACTCAAATCTCCCTTGTATTCGGAAAACAAAACCCCAAAAATCGATGATCCGAACTATGAAAACTGGAAAAAAACCAACCTCTACCCCCAAAAACAAGCTGGATATTTTGCCGTAGGGGTTCCTGTCGAAGTTGGAAATTTTTCCTCCCAAAAAGCTCGACAACTGGCAGAGATCATCCTTCAGTTTACTCGAGATGACAATCGTTTTTCTTATGGACAAAGTGTATTGCTGAGGGACGTGAAAGAGGAACATCTTCCTTCCCTTTATTTGGCGCTAAAAGCCATAGGGCTGGATCGGATTGGTTTTCAGCGCATCAACGACATCGTGGCCTGTCCCGGAACCGATACTTGTAATCTAGGCATCGCCAGTAGCATGGGCTTGGCCAAAGTGTTGCAAGAAATCATAGAAAAAGACTACCCTGCGCTGATCCAAAATCACAACATCGACATTAAAATCAGTGGGTGTATGAATGCCTGTGGCCAGCATACCCTTGCCAACATTGGTTTTCAAGGCATGACTGTTAAATCCAACGGTAAAATTGCACCAGCTACACAGATCCTTCTCGGTGGAGGGATATTGGGCAATGGAACGGGAAGGTTTGCCGATAAAGTGCTCAAGGTGCCCTCCAAAAGAACCCCTTCCGTATTGCGTTGGATTTTAGAGGATTATCAAGATCACCGACAGAAAGAGGAGGACTTTAATGCCTATTACGACCGAAAAACGAAGGATTATTTTTACCAAAATCTCAAACATTATAGCAATGTGGATGACCTAACCCCGGATGATTTTATCGACTGGGGGGTCAAAGAAAAATACGAAAAAGCCATTGGTATTGGAGAGTGTGCAGGGGTTACCATTGATTTGGTTCAGACCCTGTTGTTTGACGCCAAAGAAGCCTTAGAATGGGCGATAGAAGCCCATCAAGAACAACGCTTTTCGGATGCGATTTATCATGCCTACAATGCCAGGGTAAGAGGAGCCAAAGCACTTTTGACCAAAAGCAACGCCAAAATCAACAGTCATGTCTCCATCATCGACGCATTTGATTTGGAGCATCCTGATTACGCTCAAGAAAACGGGATGACTTTTAAAGATGCAATCCTTGAAATGAAAGAGGAAAAACCCACAGCGTCTTTTGCCAAAACCTATGTAGAACAGACCCATCCCTTGTTGTTGTGGATTGAAAATCATTGCCATGTCGAGGTTGAGTAAAGGAAGTTTAACACTGGTCGGTGCGGGTCCGGGCGACCCCGACTTGCTGACCCTTAAGGGGCTAAAGGCAATTCAGAAGGCCGATGTCATCCTATACGATGCCTTGATCAACCCCTCGCTTTTGGAATACAACCCCAATGCCCGAAAGGTTTTTGTCGGAAAAAGAAGAGGCTTTGTTAAAAAAACCCAATCAGAAATCAATGAACTCATTGTCCACTATGCCTCAAAAGGCTTGGATGTTATTCGTTTGAAAGGGGGGGATCCATTGGTTTTTGGCAGGGCCTGTGAAGAGTTGGAAGTCGCAAAAGACTGTGGTATTCCGACATCCATAGTAGCGGGAATCGCTTCCTACTCCGGTATAGCAGCACAGCACCTCATTCCCTTGACCAAAAGGGCCGAACATGAAAGTTTTTGGGTGGTTACGGGTCACACCCGTTCTGGAAAGCTGTCCTCAGATATTGCATTGGCCGCGCAATCTACCGCCACAGTAGTGGTTTTGATGGGCATGCGTTTTCTCCCAGATATCGTCGCGCTATTCAAGCAGCACAAAAGAGGAAATCATCCGGTTGCGGTCATTCAAAACGGAACCACCTCCGCAGAAAGATCGTTAGTAGCAGACCTAGATACCATTGTCAATCAGGTGAAACTCCATAAAATTGACAATCCGGCGGTACTGATTTTTGGTCAGGCTGCTGAAGACCCGATCACCCATTATAAAAACTTAGTAGAAAAAGAAGTCTTGGCAGTATGAATACCCTCTACCCTATCTTTATCAAAGCGCATCAACTGCAGTTCCTCATCGTAGGTGGTGGTTATGTGGCCTTGGAAAAATTAGAATTTTTGTACAAATCCAGTCCCGAGGCACAGGTAACGCTTCTCGCACCTTTTGTTCGGCCAGAAACCTTGGCATTCGTAAAGGATAAGCCCGTCCAAATCATTTTAAAAAAATACCATAGGCGTTACCTTAAAAGTAAAAACATTGTTATCGCCACCACCGACAGTCCGGAGGTGAACCTTAAGGTGAATCGAGACTGTAAGACCCGTTATATACTGGTCAACGTGGCCGATACGCCCGATCAATGCGATTTTTATATGGGAGGCATTGTCACCAAAGGCAACTTAAAAATAGGCATTTCCACCAACGGCAAATCCCCAACCCTTGCTAAGCGAATGCGCCAATGGCTCGAGGAAATCCTGCCAGAAGAGATCGATCCCCTTTTGGAAACCCTTAGGAAATATAGAAAGACATTAAAAAACGACTTTGAATACAAGGTCAAAGCAATGAACAAAGTAACCGAATCACTTATTAAATAGAAAATGATCAAAACAGACATCATCATTATAGGAGCAGGACCCGTTGGACTCTTTACCATTTTTGAAGCAGGACTCATGAAGTTACATTGTCATGTGATTGATGCCATCCCACAAATTGGGGGCCAACTCAAAGAAATCTACCCTAAAAAACCGATCTATGATATCCCTGGTTTTCCCAGTATACTGGCGGGAGATTTGATTGATAATTTGGAAAAACAAGCCGAACCCTTTCAGCCTGGCTTTACGTTGGGTGAACGAGCGGAAAGCATAGACAAACAAGAAGACGGAACCTTTATCGTTACCACCAACGAAGGAACCCAACATCAAGCCCCTGCTGTGATTATCGCTGGGGGTTTGGGCAGTTTTGAACCGAGAAAACCGTTGATTGAAAACCTTGAAAAATTTGAGAAAAAGGGGATCGAATACATGGTCAGAGAACCCGAGGCCTTTTTGGAGAAACGTTTGTTTATCTCGGGAGGGGGGGATTCTGCCCTGGATTGGGCCATTTACTTTGCGGAGCAAAGCCATTTGCCAGTGGGGCTAGTGCACCGATCCGATATGTTTAGAGCCCATAAAGACTCCGTTCAGCGGGTTTATGAACTCCAAGAAAAGGGTAAAATTGAATTGTACACCCATGCAGAAGTCAAAGGCGTCAATGGTGATCAAGTATTAGAATCCATCGAATTGCACCAAAAAGACAGATCCCCCAAAAACATTGCGCTAGATCATTGGTTGCCCTTGTTTGGTCTGTCCCCAAAACTGGGGCCCATTGGAAAATGGGGATTGGAGATCGAAAAAAACGCCATCAAAGTGGATCATACTTTGGATTATCAAACCAACATAGCGGGCGTTTTTGCAGTGGGAGATGTGAATACCTACCCTGGTAAATTGAAACTCATCCTCTGTGGTTTTCACGAGGCTACATTGGCAGTGCAATCTTGTTATAAGATCGTTAATCCAGATAAAAAGTTTACCATGAAATACACCACTGTACAAGGGATACGGGGCTTTGAAAAAGTGGTATAATCCCTTTTAAAGTCTGGACTGTATCACGGCTACAACACCGAGCACAACACAGACCAAAATGGAAGCCAGTACAATATTTCCTACACCCATTGTTTTTTGTTTTAAAGATACTATTTATTTGATATTTCTAGAGAATCAATAACAGAAGGTTCGTTTTCCTTAGGATCTATTCCTAAGGAATCAACCGCTGGAAAAACCGCCTCCTCTAAATTAATGTCTGAGAGATCTGAAGCTGAAAAACGCTCCACCTCATTGGGTATTTTTAGCTGCTGATTGATCTCCCAATTGGCCCTCAACTCAATGGTGTCCGGAGAATAATAAACCATTTCTGGTTGAATTTTTTTCAGATAATTCCCCGTATCCCATTTTTTATTCCCGTTTTTGTCCTTGATGTATCTAAACAAATAATTGCCAGGCATTAGGTATTTGAATTCATAAGCATCCAATGAATTGGATGCCTCCACACGTCTCAATGTCCTCCCCTTTAAATCCACCAATTCCAAAATAAAAGGGTCTGCGTCCTCTCTGAGGATTTGAAGGAAAATGCTTCCATAATCTGCAAGCGGTTGGGTTTTGGCTCGGAATCTTAAAGTATCATTTGTAGTTCCCCAAAAATCCACCAGTGCATTGGGAAAAAACTCGACTTTATAGTCATCATTAGGCAACCATTCATAAAATAAGGACAATCGATCGAAGTTTTTGTCAAATGAAGCTTTAAAATCGACGGGCAGTGAGTCCAAGCCCACGATTTTGATCAAATCCAAATCAATTTTTACCAATGGCAAATTCGATTCAATTTTAAAACTGTCCAACAACCCCATACTCGATGAAGTGAGTGGCTTGATCACCAGTGAATCTCTGTCCACTTTTCCAAATTTAATATTGTAAAGCTTGGTGGTATCGGCCTCTTTAATTCCAAACTTCAGGGAGTCTAACTCAGGGCCTCTGAACCAAAAATTCAGGGTATCCGTCTCGCGATTTCGATTGATGAGGTACCTGAAGTTGGAGGGGACTTCACTTTTCACCACAATGGAATCTATTTCAGGTTCTCCATAGTACCCAAAACCGACTTGATTCCGATTGATAAAGAAAGGCCTCGTCCAAAAAAGATTTGGAACTTCGTTGAAAATCCGAAAATTCACGATGCTGTCTCCCGGTAAAGTAATGGGCTTTTCCAAAAATCCAATTTTATCGACGTTTTGATCGAACAGATAATTTCCCCCTACATCCTTGATGGCAATGATTTCATATTTGTCAGGACGAAGATTTCTAAAATGGTAGGCCACAGAATCCAAGGTGCTGGTGGCATAAAATGGTTTTTTGAGGAAAATGGTGGAATCGCTATAAGTACTGTCAATCGGGTAAAGATGGATGGAGGTATAGGGCTCGGTGATGCGTTCAAAAGCATCTGTAATCACTCCCTTGATCTCTAGGGAGTCAATGATGGGTCCGGTGGACAGGGCGTAAGTAAAAAAGGGCAATAAATTGCCTTCATTGTTATCCACAATGCTTTCTCCAAAATTAAAGGTATAGGTGGTATTGTCTTGGAGGGAATCCAGCAGCTCGATTTGGATTTTCTTGGAAACAGTTCCCTGAGGTTTGATCTTGTATTGACTAAATTCCATAGGGGGGGAGATAATCAATTGCTTCGTAATATCATTGAGTTTGATAAACTCATCGAAGGTGATGGTAATTTTTTCTTTATCAAAAAAGACTGTATTCATCTTGGGGGAGGCATTGATCATTACCGGAGGGAGGGTGTCTTTCAATCCCCCTGTTGGGGTTGATTTTCTTGCACATTGATAGGTGGAAATCACCGTCAAAAAAAGAAAAAAATACTTTCCTAATTTTCTCATAAGGAACAATGTCGACACAAAATAACGCAATATTCTCAAGACAACCTACTGGCAAGTGATACAATGCTGATGCGCCCTCCACAGCCCTCTAAAATGACCTTCCCACAACTGGAAATCGTTGCTACGGTGGTGATCACATCGTCCACCAACAACCAATGCTGGGGAGCGTAATGCCGATCTTTATTGACCCCAAAAGCCTGCTCTACTTCTTTCCATCGGTCCATCTGTTTCATCATTGCCAATTGACGGGTTTTTTTCTTTCTAAAAACCAAATCGTGGATGACTGGAATTTCCAAATGATGGGCCAATCTCTCCGAAAAAAGCTGAACTTGATTGTATCCACGCGATTTTTGCCTGGTCGGGTGCAATGGCAATGGAAGAATGGCATCAACCTCTCTAAACACCTCCGACTCTATCAATGGTGGAGCGAGCCAATTCGCCAAAAAAGCACCGATTTGTTGATTGCCCCGATATTTCAACGCATGCAGTAAAGAAGCAATCCTACTGTTCTTTTGAAAATCGAACAAGGCCACGGCATTTTCTACCTGGAGAAATTCATTCATCTTTTGCCACAAGGAGTTGTGCGGATCATTGTAATGAAAGGTTTGGGGGAGAGACATTTGACAATACCAACAAATTACCTTTTCGTATACAGACAATGGGGAATGGCAAGCTGGGCATAGCTTCGGAAAAAAAAGAGAAACGAACGCACTAAAGCTTCTGCTTAGGGTATTTTTCATCTTAAAAGATTCAAGGCGTTTTAAAAATACGAAAAAGACTTATTTTTGCCCCATTATGGAACAATCTGAGATCTTTAAAAAGGTAATTTCCCATGCCAAAGAGTATGGTTTTATTTTCCAATCCAGTGAAATCTATGACGGTTTAAGTGCCGTATACGATTACGGCCAAAATGGTGTAGCCTTGAAAAAAAACATCCGCGACTACTGGTGGAAGGCCATGGTCCAGCTCAATGAAAATATTGTGGGGATCGATGCTGCTATTTTTATGCATCCCACCACTTGGAAAGCCTCGGGGCATGTTGATGCCTTCAACGATCCTTTGATCGACAACAAAGACTCCAAAAAAAGATACCGCGCCGATGTCCTCATAGAGGATTATGTCGCCAAGATTGAAAACAAAATCAACAAAGAAGTTGCCAAGGCTGCCAAACGTTTTGGCGACGCTTTTGATCAAGCGCAATTCTGCTCCACCAACCCTCGGGTGGTCGAATACCAAACCAAAGCCGACAGCATTCTCAAACGCATGGGGCAATCTTTGGAAAAGGAAGATTTGGCCGATGTGAAAGCCCTGATCGAGGAACTGGAAATCGCCTGTCCCGAATCGGGATCCCGCAATTGGACCGATGTCAAACAATTCAATCTGATGTTTGGCACCAAACTGGGCGCCTCTGCCGATACGGCCATGGATCTCTATTTACGTCCCGAAACAGCACAAGGTATTTTTGTCAACTTCCTCAACGTTCAAAAATCGGGAAGGATGAAACTCCCTTTTGGAATTGCTCAAACGGGAAAAGCATTTAGAAACGAAATCGTAGCCCGCCAATTCATTTTTCGCATGCGAGAGTTTGAACAAATGGAAATGCAATTTTTTATCCCTCCGGGAACTCAAAAAGAGTGGTATGAACACTGGAAAGAAAAAAGGCTCCAATGGCACCAAGCCCTCGGCTTGGGGAATGAAAACTACCGATTCCACGACCATGAAAAGCTCGCCCACTATGCCGATGCGGCCACCGATATCGAATTTAATTTTCCTTTTGGTTTTAAGGAGTTGGAAGGCATCCATTCCCGCACCGATTTCGACTTGGGCAATCATGAAAAATATGCGGGCAAGAAACTACAGTATTTCGACCCAGAACGAAACGAAAACTATGTCCCCTATGTGGTCGAAACCTCCATCGGATTAGATCGGATGTTCTTGGCTGTATTTTCTAAATCCTTACAGGAAGAAACACTAGAAGATGGCTCTAAACGTACCGTCCTAAAACTTCCTCCCGTTTTGGCACCCACTCAACTGGCGGTATTTCCACTGGTCAAAAAAGACGGACTCCCCGAGATTGCCCGAAAAATCGTAGAAGATCTCAAATGGGATTATGCGGTTGCCTATGACGAAAAAGACGCTGTGGGCAGACGCTAACGCATGCAAGATGCACTGGGAACGCCCTATTGCGTTACCGTGGATCACCAAAGTTTGGAGGACCATACCGTTACCCTCCGAGATCGGGACAGCATGACCCAAGAACGCATCGCCATTGATCAACTCGACAAAATGCTTGGGAAAAAACTCTCCATGAGCGAATTGTTGAAAAAGCTTTAAAATTTTGCTTCTACTGAGGGGGGTTTGCGTTTTTTCAGCGGTTTTGTTTTTCATAGTTTTGTAAAAAATCGAGTTTGAAAATTCTTTCCTACAATGTCAACGGCATCCGTGCCGCTATCAACAAAGGTTTTGCCGATTGGTTGCGCGCTGCCGACCCCGATGTTTTGTGCTTGCAGGAAACCAAGGCCTTGGCCGAACAAGTCGATACTGGGATCTTTGAGGAGCTCGGCTACGAGCACCACTGGCATTCTGCTCAAAAAAAGGGTTATAGCGGCGTTGCCATTTTGACCAAAACCCCTCCCCTGAACGTCCAAGCTGGCACCGGTATTGATCATATGGATTTTGAAGGTCGGGTCATCCGTGCTGATTTTGAAAAAGTGTCGGTCATCAGCCTCTACCTCCCCTCTGGAACCAACTTCGACCGCTTGGATTACAAATTCAAGTTTATGGATGATTTTCAAACCTATATCAACACGCTCAAAAAAGAACAACCACATTTGGTCATTTGTGGCGATTATAATATTTGCCACCGCGCCATTGACATTCATGACCCCATTCGCAACAAAAACGTCTCTGGTTTTTTGCCTGAGGAACGCCAATGGATCGATGGCTTTATGCAAAGTGGGTTTATCGACTCCTTCCGCCACCTCAACCCCGAACCCCACCAGTACAGTTGGTGGAGCTACCGCGCCAATGCCCGAAACAACAACAAGGGTTGGCGCATCGATTACAACCTGGTTAGTGACACCTTAAAAAACAATATCAACCGTGCCTATTTACTCCCCGACGCCCGTCATTCCGACCATTGTCCTGTGGGGGTAGAACTTCAATTTTAAACCGTCATCATGAAAAAAATCATCTCCCTCATTCTCATTGCTTTTACGCTCAATGCCTGTGTTTCCAATCGGGTGTTCAATGATTTGGAATCTCGCTATGCTGAGCTGAAAGACAATTACAATCGACAAAATAAAACCATTGAAAGCCTCAACGTTAAGTTGAAGGATGTCACTGAAAAATTGGTCGGATTAGAAACCACCTTGGAAGAAACTGAGGACAGTCTCAACCAAAAACAACAAAACTTGGAAAGGCTGGAATCCTCTTTGGATTTGCTTAAGAGAAATAGCGAAAGTGCTTTAAAAGAACGCATTGCAGAAAACGAGGCGCTGATGGAAAAAGTTGCAGATCGAGAAAATGAATTGGCCGACCGCATGGCGAGGGTTGATGAATTGGAAGGGCTGATCGCCCGCCAAAAAGAAGCCATGCGTAGCCTAAAAGAAAAACTCTCCGATGCGCTATTAAATTTTGAAGACAAAGGACTCACCGTTGAAGCCCGAGACGGCAAAGTCTATGTCTCCATGGAAAACAAACTCTTGTTCCGTTCTGGCAGTTGGACGGTTGAAGCGGAAGGCCAAAGAGCCATCGCCGGATTGGGAAGTGTATTGGCCGACAATCCCGATATTGCCGTACTCATCGAAGGACATACCGACAATGTCCCCTACAGCGGAAAAGGACCGCTAAAAGGCAACTGGGACCTCTCCACCAAACGCGCCACCGCCATTGTCAATCAATTGCTTGAAAATCCCGATATCCTCCCCCAAAATCTCACCGCTGCAGGACGGGGCGAATACCTCCCCATTGCTCCCAACTCCACCAAAGCCGGACGTGCAGCCAATAGAAGAATAGAAGTGGTTTTGAGTCCTCAATTGGACGAAATCACTCAGATCATCAATACAATAGACTAGATTATGGACTACAATCTTTTACCTAATACTGAAATCAAAGTCAGTAAAATATGCTTGGGTACCATGACTTGGGGCAGGCAAAATACAGAAGCCGAAGGGCATGAGCAGATGGATTATGCCGTGGATCAAGGGATCAACTTTTTTGATACAGCCGAAATCTACCCTGTTCCGGCCAATGCAGAAACACAAGGGGAAACCGAACGCATTATCGGAAGCTGGTTTAAAAAAACCGGCCGACGGGATCAGATCGTTTTGGCCACCAAAATTGCAGGACCACGAGATTTTACCCAACACATCCGCAAAGATCCAAGTTTTAGCAAGGCCCATATCGATGAAGCGGTAGACAAAAGCCTCAAGAGAATGCAAACCGATTATATCGATCTGTACCAACTGCATTGGCCAGAGCGAAATACCAATTTTTTTAGTGTTAGGGGATACGTTCATGACCCCGACGAAGCTTGGCAAGAAAACTTTGAAGCCGTTTTGGATGCCCTGGAGACCCATATCAAGGCGGGAAAAATCCGACACATCGGACTGTCCAACGAAAATCCTTGGGGCATCATGCGTTTTTTGCAAGCCGCCAAAAGCCCAGCCACCAAAATGATCACCGTACAAAATCCCTATTCCTTGCTCAATCGCCTCTTTGAAGTGGGCAGTGCCGAAATATGCCATCGCGAAAATATCGGTTTGTTGCCCTATTCCCCTCTGGCATTTGGGGTCTTGTCGGGAAAATACCGAAACGGTCGGATGCCTGACAACAGCCGTTTGGCCTTGTTTAAAGGTCTGGCAAGATACAGCGGGGAAAAATCCTTTGAAGCCACAGAGCGTTATGCCGCTTTGGCTGAGGAAGTGGGCCTTTCCCTTACGGAACTGTCGCTGGCTTTTGTCAACGACCGCAGCTTTGTTACCTCCAATATCATTGGCGCCACCACCATGGAACAACTCAAGGAAAATATCGCCACCCATCAAGTGAAACTGTCTGAGGAAATTCTCAAAGCCATTGATGCAATCAATGAGGCCATACCCAATCCGGCTCCATAGCCTGGTTGGGATATTTGTTGAGCGGTAAACATCTATAAATATAGTTAGCAAGAATTACCCGTCAAGCCAACAACCGCTTAAAATGTTGTTTTACAACACTTTAAACTTCTTATTAACTACATTTATTAATGTTAAATGGTGCAATATCTACACCTAGGAGCGAGAGGTCTTGTTCTACGAATACCAAAAAAAATTTTAAATTTGTCTCACCAATCTTACCTACCCTATGAAAAACCTCCTCAATTTTCTTGTTTTTACCCTTTTGCTCCTTCAGCCCTCAGGAGCACAGCAAACAGCAGTTCCCAAATTTGATATAGAAAAAGCAAAACAGGATTTAAAAATCTATAAAGAAATAGTGGAAACTGCCCATTCGGGTATCTACCTCTACACTTCAAAAGCGGAATTTGACCTCCTTTTTTCTCAGGCAAAAACAAAAGTCTCCCTCCTTAATAGTTTCCATGAATTTTACCAACTTTTGGCCGGCCTTCATTCCAAAATCAATTGTGGACATTCCTCTTTTTTGGCTTCAGGGAATTTATTCTCTGAAATTAAACGGGAAAGCGAAAGCATTAGAGTTTTTCCAATGAGTTTGTTTGGCAGATTAGCTATAGGCATTTTCCGTTTTACAAATTCCAGCCAAAAAGGTTCAATTTGCCAGGTGTAAAGTCCAGTCAAAAATCCAATTCCAACTGTTCCCCAAAATGTTCGTTTTAAGAATTTTCTTCTTTTCATTCTAATTGAATAAAATGTTGTAGGTCAGTACTTTAAGTGTTTATTGGGTTTGGCAATTACCCCAAAAAATTTATAAATTTATTAGCCCCCAATCCTACTACTAGATAGTATAGGAAATATCCATAAGTCTGTCATGGTAGTAGTAGGATTTGGGTAGAATAAATGTAGGGATTAATCCAATAAAAACAAAAGGCGGATAACCACCCGTAAGCCTTGTGATAAAAAGATTTACAGGTAGTTTGTTAACTATATTTATTAATGTTAAATCTTGGGCAAAGCCGCAATCAATGCTTGGGTATAGGGTTGTTGGGGATGGAAATACAGTGCATCGGCTTCTCCTTCCTCTACCAAAATCCCTTTTTGCATCACCAGAATCCGGTCGGCCATGTATTTGACCACATTCAGGTCGTGGGAAATAAAGAGATAAGACAACTGCAGTTGTTCTTTTAGTTCGTTGAGTAAATTGAGGACCTGTGCTTGGACAGAGATATCCAGTGCGGCAACGGATTCATCCAACAACAACAATTGGGGTTCGGTGGCCAAAGCCCGGGCAATGACCACCCTTTGTCTTTGTCCTCCCGAAAGTTGGTGAGGGTAACGGTGGTAATGCTCTGTGGCCAGTCCTACTTGTTCCAAAAGCTGTAGCACCCTATCCTTTTGGGCGGCTTTACCGCGGATCAAATCATGGACATAAAGGGGTTCGGCAATGGCGTTGCCGACCGATTTTAGGGGATGCAAGGCTGCAAAAGGATCTTGAAACACCAGTTGGATTTGCTGGCGCAGTTCCCTTAGTTCCGAGGCATTGAGTCCAATGATCGAACGGCCTTTATAGCGAATGTCTCCCGCGCTGGGGGAATCGAGATTGACCAAGGCACGACTGATGGTGGATTTCCCACAGCCGGACTCACCCACCAAGCCCAAGGTCTCCCCGGGATAGAGGTTAAAGCTGACCATATCCACCGCTTTTAAGCTTTGATTTTCCTTAAACCAATGTCGGGTCAGGGGATATTCTTTGACCAATCCTTTGACCTCTAACAGGGGTTTTTGGGCGTAGAGTGCTTGGTGCCTTTTGCTTCGGCTGGCTTTGGAAACCGTAGGAAAGCTTTTTTGTTTTTTTGAAAAATCTGCCACCGTCGGCAATCGCTTCAGTCGTTTATCGGCTTGGGGTCGGGCATACAACAAGCCTTGGGTATAGGGGTCTTGGGGATGATTGAAAATTTCGGTTACGGTTCCACTTTCCACCACCCTGCCCTGGTGCATCACCACCACCCTATCGGCAAACTGAGCCACCACACTGAGGTCGTGGGAGATAAACAACACACTCATTTTATTGGCTTTTTGCAGGGCCTTGATAAGGGTTAATATTTCCTTTTGTACCGTTACGTCGAGGGCGGTGGTCGGCTCGTCGGCAATCAACAGCTTGGGGCTGCCGATCAGCGCCATAGCAATCATCACCCTTTGTTTTTGCCCGCCACTGAGTTCATGGGGATAGGCCCTAAATATCCGCTCTGGGTCGGGGAGTTGCACCTGCCTAAAGGCCTCCAGTACTTGCGCTCGGTAGTCTTGTGGCTTTCCGATCTTGTTTTTTTCCAATCGCTCCATCACCTGAGCCCCGCAGCGCATGCTGGGATTCAGACTCGACTGGGGCTCCTGGAATACCATGCCCAATTCCTTCCCCCGAACCGCTTGCCATTCTTGGGAAGACAAACGGGAAAGATCCCTGTCGTTGAATAGCATTTTTTTACTGCTGACCACCAATGGAGTTTGGAACAACAAACCTGCAACGGTGAGGGCTGTCAGTGATTTTCCACTGCCAGACTCCCCCACGATGGCGACAATCTCATCGGTTTGGAGGCTGAGAGAAAGTTGGTCGATCAGGATCCGTTCAGGGGAAGAGATGCACAGGCGCTCCAACTGCAACAAAGTGGTTTTTTTACTCATGTATGCAGGATTTCTTCTGGCTTTAGCAGCGATTGGTTGCGCAAACGCAAAACAATTTGAGCCACGGTGATGACATCTTTTTCGCAGTAGGTGACAATCCGATCTGTATTTTTTTCTTTGTAGTAGACCTCAGCGACTTGACTGCCGTCGATATCGTCTTTGGGTGTGGGGATTTTCAATACATGAGCCATCAGAGACAAAGAGGTGTAGTGCTTGTAATCCCCAAAACGCCAAAGGTGTAAGGTATCCAAATGGGGAACTTCCCAGGGTTTTTTATCAAAAAGGTTGAGCTTGGCTGGTAAATCAATTTCCTGTATGATCATTCTTCGAGCAATATAAGGAAAGTCGAATTCTTTACCATTATGGGCACAAAGCCGGTGGGCGGGTTGGCTAAAATGATTTTCCAAAAGGGCTTTGAAATCTAACAACAATGCTTTTTCCTCCCCAACAAAACTCTTGATCCTAAATTCGCGATCCTTTTGGGTGAGATTAAAAAACCCAACAGAAATACAGACAATTTTTCCGAACTCTGCCCAGATCCCTGCCCGTTCGTAGAAGGCTTCGGGGGTTTGATCTTGGGTGAGCTGGTATTGGGTTTTGGATGCAAAAAGGTTTTTTTCCGTTTCGGAAAGTGCATCAAATGTTGCCTTCACTGGAACGGTTTCTATGTCCAAAAACAACAGTTGGTTGAGGTCAATTTTTTGAAACATTTTTAATCATTTCCAATCCACCCTCAAGGTAAACATAAATGTCTTTGGTGAAAGGCTCTCCACCCGAACTTTTGCCTTTGCCTCCTTTTTCTTTGTCATTAAGGTGACCCAACCGAACCACGATTAAATCTTCTTCGGGAACCACCAATACATATTGTCCCAAATGCCCCCGCATCATAAATACTTTATGGTCTTGAAAAACATCCAACCACCAGCCGTAGCCGTATTCTGGACTTTTTTCAAATCGCGGTTGAACCGACAGGGCAACAAAAGAAGAGTCCAGCAGTTGGGTGCCGTTCCATTGGCCATGGTTTTTGTAGAGTTTTCCGAATCGTGCGAAATCTCGTGCATTGGTCGCCAGACAACAATAGGCTTTTTCCATTTTGTGTTTGGAACTGTCCCATTGCCAAAGCGCAGTTTGGCTGGCTCCCATGGGTTGCCATAATTTTTCAGTCAAATAGGCACTCAGGTTTTTGCCGGTTGCTGATTTGATGACCATCCCCAGCAATTGGGTCGTCCCGCTTTTATAGGCAAAACTTTGCCCAGGTTTTTCATCAATCGGTTGATCCAAAATCAGGGCATTGAGGTCTTCCACAAAATAAGAAGCCGAAGTAACAGAAAAAGGATTGTAGTATTCTTCACTCCATTTTTGACCAGAGGCCATACTGGAAAGATCGCCAACGGTTACTTCCTTAGCATAGGGCCCTTTGAGGTCGGGAATAAAGTCGATCACTTTTTGATCCAAGCTTTTGATGTCGCCTTCTTGGATGGCGATACCCATCATGGCTGAAACCACGCTCTTGACCATCGAAAAGGAGTTGCTTTTGGTGTCCATCCCAAAACCATCGTAGTATTTTTCATAAAGGATGCTGTCGTTTTTGATTACCAAATAGGCAACGGTTTGTAGGTCTTGATGGTAATCTTCCAAATCCTTTGATGGGGCGTAACGATTGTAATCTTTGTGCAGTGGCCAAGCTTGAGGGGAGGTGGTCGCCACGACGGTATCGTTTTCAAATCGTTTATAGTCTTCGAGAAAAGCAGTGGTATGACCAGAAAGATAGATGGTGCTGATGCCCCTCAAGAGGTAATTGTAGGGAGAGATGTATAGTAGTGAAAGCAACAAAAGGAGCAGGAAAACCAAGCTCGAAAGGAATTTTTTCATGGTTTTTAGCTACTAAAATACATCAAATTGTTTTGGGAACCCCTCTAACTCTAAAAGTTGGCGTTTGGTTTGTATCCCCGCTGAATAGCCAACAAGTGATCCATCGCTTCCGATGACCCGATGACAAGGCACCACAATGAGAAGGGGATTTTTTGCAATGGCTGTCGCCAACGCCCGAACCATTTTGGTATCGCCATAGGCTTGAGCCACCTTGACATAGGACAGTAAAGTTCCATAGGGAATTCTTAAAAGTAATTTCCAAATCTTCACCTGAAAATCGGTTCCTTTTAACCGCATGGGAAAAGAAAACTCTCGTCGGCTGCCTTGAAAATATTCTCCAATCTGTTGAACTACAGTTTCCATCAATGGAGACATTGATTGAGGAGGATCGGAGATTTCATCCACAAAAGAAATTCCTATAACCTCTTGATTATCAATGGTTATAGAAAATATTCCAATATTACTTTTGTAAAAACCTATCTCCATATGGCTGATTGATTCAGCCGAGAAAGATAATAAAAGTTAAACAAATGATTGTTTTTATCTGATTTTGTCTAATAAATGACTATAAAAGAAGCTGTGCAGCTTCTTTGGCGTGATAGGTAGCGATCATATTGGCTCCTGCCCTTTTAAAGGCGAGCAATTGCTCCATCATAACAGCATCGTGCTCCAACCATCCTCTTTCGGCAGCAGCTTTGAGCATGGCATATTCACCGCTCACTTGATAGGCTGCAATGGGAACATCTACTTGATCACGGAGGTCTCTAATGATATCCAAATAGGCCAATCCAGGTTTGACCATCACAATATCAGCGCCTTCCTCAATGTCTCTCAGTGTCTCTGTATGGGCTTCCAAACGGTTGGCTGGATCCATCTGATAGGTGCGTTTGTCCCCAAAGCCTGGGGCAGAGTCTAGGGCCTCTCGAAATGGTCCATAAAAAGAGGAGGCGTATTTGGCACTGTAACTCATGATGCCCGTATCCGTCCAACGGGCCGCCTCAAGAGCAGTTCTGATCTTCAAAATTCGCCCATCCATCATATCACTGGGTGCTACAAAATCGGCTCCAGATTGGGCATGGCTCAAGGCCATTTTACACAAGACCTCCACTGTTACATCATTGAGGATCACCCCTTTTTCTACAATTCCGTCGTGGCCATAAGAGGAATAAGGGTCAAGGGCCACATCGGTCATGACCACTATCTCCGGCACCACTTTTTTAATGGTCCTTATCGCTCTTTGCATCAAGCCCTCAGGATTAAGGGCTTCGGTTCCTTCGTTGTCCTTTAGTTCATCCTCAACCTTTACAAACAACAATACGGCTTTGATGCCCAAATCCCAGACGGCTTTGATCTCCTCTTCGAGCAGATCCAAGCTCCAACGATAGCAGCCGGGCATGGCCGATATGGGTTCCTTGACTTGCTTTCCTGATGTGATAAACAGGGGCAAGAGCAAATCGTTTGCACTCAATTGGTATTCACTGACCAATTGCCTTATCGCAGGGCTTTTTCGGAGTCTTCTGTTTCTTTGATTGGGATACATGATGTAAAGATAATCGTTATAAGGTTTTACGCCCAAACTCGCGGGTTTTCAAGCACATTGACCAACTCTTCCTCTTTGCTGTTGGGATCGGGCTTATGATTGTATTGCCATTGTACATGGGGCGGAAGGCTCATCAAAATGCTTTCGATCCGACCGTTGGTTTTTAATCCAAAAAGGGTGCCTTTGTCATGGATCAAATTAAATTCTACATAACGGCCCCTCCTCACTTCCTGCCACTCTCGATGGGCATCGGTGTATTTGATATTTTTTCTTTTTTCTACTATGGGAACGTAGGCTTCCAAAAAACTGTCTCCAATTCCAGTGACAAAGTCATACCAGTTTTGGACCGAGTGGTTTTCGTCGGGTCTTAAATAATCAAAAAATAAGCCGCCAACCCCTCTTGCCTCTGCGCGATGGGCGTTCCAAAAATATTCGTCACAGCGTTTTTTGTAAAGTGGATAAAATTCTTTGTCGTGGGCATCACAAGCTTTTTTACATACTTGGTGGAAGTGTCGGGCATCTTCTTCAAAAAGATAATAGGGTGTCAGGTCTTGCCCGCCCCCAAACCATTGGTCATGTATTTCCCCCTGGGGATTGTAAAGTTCGAAATACCGCCAATTGGCGTGAACGGTGGGAACAAAAGGGTTTTTGGGATGAATGACCAAGCTGAGGCCACAGGCAAAGAATTCTCCCGCTTTGACTTTGAAATAGGTTTTCATGCTATCTGGCAGTGCGCCATGAACGGCAGATATATTGACCCCTCCTTTTTCGAATACAGCACCATTTTCGATGACTCGGGTTCGGCCGCCACCGCCACCAGAACGCTCCCAAGCGTCTTCTTTAAATCGGGCTTTGCCATCTACCTCGGCAAGTTTTTTGGTGATTTGATCTTGTAGTTTTTCGATGTAACGGTTGAATTTTGTTTTCATGGCAAAGGTGTTTGAGGTTAAGATTGATATTCTTTGACCGCATCAACAAAGGCTTTGGCGTGATCTACGGGTATGTTGGGCAGGATACCGTGACCCAGATTAACGATATAGCGGTCTTTGCCGAAAGCATGGATCATTTGCTTGACTTGGGTTTTGATTTCAGGAATGGGAGACAACAAGCGTGAGGGGTCAAAATTGCCTTGTAGGGTAATCTGTCCTCCCGAGAGGTAACGGGCATTGCGAGCAGTACAGGTCCAGTCGATTCCCAAGGCGGAAGCCCCTGATTTACTCATTTCTTGTAGGGCAAACCAACAGCCTTTTCCAAAAACGATCAGGGGCACGGTTCCGCTTAAGGCATCTATGATCTGTTGGATGTAGGGCCAAGAGAATTCCTGATAATCGGTGGGGGAAAGCAAACCTCCCCAAGAGTCGAAAATTTGGATCACATCGGCACCGGCTTTGATCTTTTCTCTCAGGTAGGCAATGGTGGTGGTGGTGATCTTTTGCAAAAGTTCCTTGGCCATGGCGGGTTCCTGAAAACAAAAAGCCTTGGCACGATCAAAGTTTTTGGAGCCCTGGCCTTGAACGGCATAACACAATAGCGTCCAGGGTGCTCCAGCAAAACCGATCAATGGAACGCGCTCGTTAAGCTCGCTTTTGGTCATTTTTACTGCCTCGAAAACATAGCCCAAACGCTCGTTTACATCGGGCAGTATGACCTGGTCCAAAGCGGCTTGATCGATAATCGGTTGGGGGAGAAATGGACCTACCCCCTCTCGCATTTCTACTGCTATATTCATCGCTTGAAGCACCACCAGAATATCGCTAAAGATGATGGCAGCATCCACACCGATCTGGTCTATAGGCATTAGGGTGATCTCAGTGGCCAACTCGGGGGTCTGACAGCGAGTAAAGAAGTCGTACTTTTCCCTGAGCTTCATAAAATCAGGGAGGTACCTTCCTGCCTGACGCATCATCCAAACTGGAGGTCGGTCAACGGTTTCCCCTTTTAGGGCCTGTAATAACAATTCATTCTTCATAGCGGATCGTATGATTGATTAATGATTTTAAAAGTTGTGCCTCATCGGGGGCTTTGGCGATGGTGTAATCTTGTGTATGCATTGCCACGGCTTTGGCGGTGGAAGTCCCCAGGCAAAAACTGTGGGATTGATCAAAAGTATTTCGCTGGGCGTAGGCCCTGACCGCGCTGGGACTGAAAAAAAGAAGACCGTCAAAATGCCCTTTTACCACATGATCTAGCAGCTGTGTTTTGTAGATCTCGATCGCCTGAATTTCGATGCCATTGGCGGGTAAAACTTCCTCCAAATCGGGAGTTCTCAGATTTCCGCAGAAATACGAAAAGGATTGATTTTTAGCGTTTTTTGATAAAAAATGAGCCAATTCTGACGAATTTTGAGCAATTTTGGCCACTTTTTGCCCATTTTCGGTCAAAAGCGTTGCTGTCTTTTTTCCCACACAATACCCTATTTTTCCATCGATCATTTTTCGAATTTTGGAATCCGACAACACCCTTTTCACTGCATTTTGGCTGGTAAAAATAAGGCCGTGATGAACCGGAGCCACAATGGGTTGATCGATGGGAACGATTTTGATAAAGGATTGTTCTACCAGGCTGAATGAATGCATCATCAAACGATCTTTAAATGCAGGGGATAATATTTTGGTAGACAGCAACCTCATTTATTTACTATATTTAATAGTATTCATGAGTTCACGCCCGCCTTTGGATAGGATCTCTTGCGCTGCAAGTTCTGCCAATGAAGCAGAGGCGTTGGTCTCAACTTCTTTTACCAGGGTGAGGGCCTGTTTTCCATCCAAAGAGAAAAGCCCTCCACGAAATTGGAGATGGTCTTTTTGAATGGTCACATGGGCACCAATAGGCGCGGAACAGCCACCTTCCAGAATGCGGAGAAATTCTCTTTCAATCTCTACACACTTTCGGGTGTTGGTATGGTCGATTTTTTTTAGACTTTCCAAGATATCATTGTCGTCTGCTCTACAAACCACCCCAATGGCTCCTTGGGCGGGAGCGGGAATCATCCAATCCAATTCATGATAGTGAGACCCCAAGAGTTCGACGCGCTCCAGGCCAGCTTTGGCAAAAATGGCCCCTTCCCAATTGCTGGAAAACAATTTATCCATTCGGGTTTGAACATTGCCCCTTAGGTCAACCATGTGGTGTTGGGGATAACGGTGTAACCATTGGGCCTTCCGCCGGAGACTACCCGTCGCAATGGTGGCTTGGTTTTCCAATGGGGTTTTATGGGTTTGCACCAAAACATCTGCCACACTCCCCCGCTCCAATACGGCTGCTAAGATCAATCCTTTTGGTAATTGTGTTGGAACGTCTTTAAGACTGTGTACAGCCAAATCAATTTTGTTTTCAAGCAGGGCAATATCCAATGCTTTGGTAAAGACCCCTTGAATGCCCATGGCATAAATGGGTTGGGTCGTATTGAGATCTCCCTCACTTTTGGTGGGTACCAAGCGGGTATTGATTTGTTTGGCTTCCAAAAGCGCGCCTACTTTTTTAGCCTGCCAAAGGGCCAGTGGGCTGTCTCTGGTACCAATACGTAATAAGGAACTATCCATCTAAGTCCGAATCCAATTGATAAACCTGTTGTAACATGGCCATGGTTTGGTCGGCTTTGGAAGGGTTTTCTTTAAGATAGCTGGCTACTTTTCCGGTCAGCCTGTAAACCATTTGAGGAAATTCTTGATCTTGCCCAGGCTCATCCTCGTGGCCGTTCAATAATTTTTTCTTTAGGGCTTTAAGGGTAGGGGCGAATTTTCTGTGCTCTACCCATTGTATGAATTCTGTTTCCACTTCTTTGAGAATTTCCTCAGCTTTTGGAATAAATTTCTTTCGATTGGTGAGGGTCTCATTGGTGAGCTTGGACAATTCGTCTAGATTGATCAGGGTCACATTTTCCATCGCACTCAATTTTGGATCAACATTGGAAGGAACAGACAAATCCAAAATCAAAAGGGGTTTGTCTTTGGAAACCAATGAGGCGTCTACGGTGATATCAAGCGCTCCAGTGGCCACGATCATGATATCCGCGCTTGCAATTTCCGACTTTAATTGGCTGATATTCTTAACCAACAGATTAAATTTTCCAGCCACGCGTTGGGCAATTTCCTCTGATCGGTTGACCAGAACAATGTGATCATTCTGGGTGTGTTTTACCAGGTTTTCGCAGGTATTTCTCCCTATTTTTCCAACCCCAAACAAAAGGATATTTTTTTGTTTGACGTCTTCTACATGTTGAAGGATGTAATGAACGGATGCGAATGAAACTGAAGTGGCACCAGAGGATAACTCCGTTTCCTTTTTGATGCGTTTACTGGATTGGATAACTGCATTGAGGAGTCGCTCCGAAAAACCATTGACAATGTGTTGTTTTTTGGAATTTTGAAAGCTTTTTTTCAATTGGCCTATGATTTCAAAATCTCCTAGAATCTGGCTTTCCAAGCCACAACCCACTCGGAAAACATGATGGATGGCTTCCAAGTCACGCAGTATGTAGCCTTTTTCTAAAAATAAAGAAACGCTCCCACCAGACCATTTACACAAGTATTCAATCAAAATCATGGGATCGTCAACGACTCCCATTAATTCGGTACGGTTACAGGTAGAAATCACCATCAACTCTTGAAGACCATCTGATTTGGCTTGGGACAGTAGGGCTTCCAATTGGACTTTGTTGATGCTAAAAGTCCCTCGAGTGGGAAGATCCGCATTCTTATAGCTGATGCCTACGATACAATATTGTAAGGTGTTTTTCAAAAGTCCAGTCTAAATTCGAAAACAAAAATAAGAAGTGCCGTTTTTAAAAAACAACGCTAAAAGAACTATAAATATCCGATAAGGTTATTTTAAAGCTTTTTTTCGATAATCACTCTAAAAGTAATATTTTTAGAAATATTTTAATTACATTAAATAGAATCATTCTAAATAGTGTATTTTTAAAAATAACGATATCGGTACAATGGAAAAAACAGTTTTGGAGAGTGGGTTTTATGTGTTGAGATCTACCAATGACACAAATGCCTTTAAAAAATTAGAGGAGCCAGTCAGTCAAGAATTCATCCAGTTTCATTTTTGTCATCAAGGCTCCGGGACTTTCGAATTCAATGAGGGGAACTATCAATTACCGTTGATATCCAAAAGTGTGATTTTGTTATTCAACCCAACAAAGGCACTGCCCATCAACCTAAATTTAACCCCCGATTCAACAGTGGTGAGTTTGATTATTTCCATCAAAAAATTTCATCGTTTGTTTTCCCAAGATGCAGATTATATTCCCTTTTTAAGTCCGGAAAACAACACCAAAAAATATTATGATACCAAGCCAGTGAGTCCCTCTATGAGTGTCATTTTAAGTCAAATCATTGAAACCAAAGTTCATGAGAGCATACAAGGGCTTTATTTGAAAGGTAAGGTATACGAATTGCTGAGTTTGTTTTTTAATAAGAGTGAGGATGCCGATGTGGAGCAATGCCCCTTTTTGGTGGATGAAGAGAATGTGAGAAAAATTCGAAAAGCCAAAGAGATTATTTTGACTCAAATGACAGAGCCCCCCACCCTTCAGGCATTGTCAAACGAGATCGGACTCAACGTAAAAAAGCTAAAAGAAGGTTTTAAACAAGTCTATGGCGATACCGTTTACGGATTTTTATTGGATCATAAAATGAATGAAGCCAGAAGCATGCTGAACTCCAAACAATACAATATCAACGAGATCAGTATCAAGCTGGGGTACAGTACCTCCAGCCACTTTATCGCTGCTTTCAAAAAGAAATTTGGGACGACTCCCAAAAAATATTTAATGTCAGTATCTTCGTAAAAAATTGTAAATGAAAGGTGCGTTACTGATCAATTTGGGCTCTCCAGATAGTCCAAACCCAAAAGATGTTAGGCGATATTTAGGTGAATTCCTGATGGATGAACGGGTAATTGACCTCCCTAAACCCCTTAGAACTTTTTTGGTCAAGGGGATTATCTTGAATACCCGTCCAAAAAAGTCTGCCAAAGCCTATAAAAAAATATGGTGGGAGGAGGGATCGCCACTCATTGTCTTGTCCAAAAGATTGCAAGAAGCCGTCCAGAAAAAAGTTTCTGTCCCTATGGGTCTCGCCATGAGATACGGTTCGCCCTCTATCGAAGACGGCTTGGCTGAATTGGTAAAACAAGGGGTAGATGAAATCATGTTGATTCCCCTGTATCCCCAGTTTGCCATGGCCACCACCGAGACCATTTTGGTGTTGGCAGAGGAAATAAGAAAAGAAAAATATCCAAATCTAGAGTTTACGGTTTTGCCTCCTTTTTACAATCATCCAGACTATATCAAAGTGCTTTCTGAGAGCATACAAGAGGATTTGAAAGATAAGGAATGGGAGCATCTCTTGTTTTCTTATCACGGAGTTCCAGAACGTCACATTAGGAAATCCGACATCACCAAATCCCATTGTAAAATCGACAAAAGTTGTTGCCAAACGGCCTCCAAAGCGCATCAATACTGTTACCGTCACCAATGTTTTGAAACCACAAGACGTGTAGCGGAATACCTAGAATTAAAAGAAGGCAGTTACTCTACTAGTTTTCAATCCCGATTGGGAGTTGACCCCTGGTTGCAGCCCTACACCGATCAAACAGTTGCGCGATTTGCCAAAAAAGGAGTAAAAAACATGGCCATCGTAACCCCTGCTTTTGTTTCTGATTGTTTGGAAACTTTGGAGGAAATTGGAATGGAAGCCGTGGAAGATTTTGAAGAAAAAGGGGGGGAAGAGCTTCATGTGATACCATGTATCAATACCCGAACGGATTGGGTAAATGTGATGAGCCGCTGGATTGACCAATGGGCCAAAGCGGAAATCAGTACCACTGCATGAAAAGTGGATCGGCATCCTTTGGTACCCACCCCATTCCCAAGCTATTAATCAAACAAGCTGTCCCTGCTTCCATCGGCATCTTGGTGATGTCTCTCAACATATTGATTGACACAATTTTTGTGGGTCAGTGGATCGGAGCCAATGCAATCGCAGCGATTAATGTGGTTTTACCGGTCTCTTTTTTTATTGCTGCACTGGGTATGGCGATTGGTTTGGGAGGGAGTTCCATCATTTCAAGATCCCTCGGTAAAAACGATTTGGACAAAGCAACCAAAACTTTCGGAAATCAGATTGTATTGACTTTGACCTTGACCATCTGTTTAGTGATTTTGGGTTTGCTGTTTGTGGAGCGTATGATCCCTGCTTTTGGAGGAAAAGGAGCACTTTTTGAACCTGCTAAAATTTATTATACCATTGTCTTATATGGGGTGCCTGTCTTGGGCTATTGCATGATGGGAAACAATGTCATCAGAGCTGTAGGAAAACCCAAAAACGCGATGTATGCAATGATGCTGCCCTCTGTTTCCAATCTCATTTTAGACTACCTCCTCATCTATATTTTCGATTTTGGAATGTATGGCGCGGCTTGGGCCACCACCCTATCCTATGGAGTTTGTGCCCTCTACATTTTGTTTTTTTTTAATTCAAGGCACTCGGAATTACGCCTTCACATCAGTGATTTTAAATTGGATGGGGCTATTACAAGAGAGATTGGTGCTTTGGGATCTGTGACCCTGGCCCGACAAGGAGTGGTCAGCCTATCGGTTTTGTTGGTCAACAACTTGCTGTTCAACCTGGGAGGTGAATCGGCAGTAGCAGTCTATGCCATCATCAGCCGATTGTTGATGTTTTCCCTTTTCCCAATATTGGGGATTACTCAAGGTTTTGTTCCCATCGCTGCATATAATTATGGTGCCAACAATAAAAAAAGAGTTGAACATGTTATTCGAACGGCTGTTTTGTATGCTTCGGCGATGGCCAGTTTGGTGTTTTTGATGATCTACACCTTTTCCAACTCAATTGGAACGATCTTTACCTCCTCCCCTTTGGTTTTGGAAAATACCCCTGCTGCCATCCGATGGGTCTTTGCAGCCACTCCGATTGTAGGCATTCAACTCATTGGAGCAGCCTACTATCAAGCCATAGGCAAAGCCCTCCCTGCCCTATTGTTGACCCTGACCCGACAGGGGTTTTTCTTTATCCCCCTGCTCTATATTTTTCCCAATTTTATGGGGATTGACGGGGTTTGGTTGGCATTTCCCATCGCTGAGTTTTTGGCTACTGTGGTCACGGGTGGGTTTTTAATTTATGAACTGAGAAAGTATTTAAATTCATAATCAAGCCATGGATTTTGAAGCTTGCATTTGTATAAGTTTTTGTACTTTGTAGCTTTATTGGTGGTGCTCCACCAATACTCAAACTGACCCATAGCGAATGGAGTATTACAACTACATCAAATCTTTGCATTTAATTTTTGTAGTCACCTGGTTTGCCGGTTTGTTCTACGAACCTCGACTGTTCATTTACCACATTGAAGCTTCCAAAAAAACCTCGCCTGCAAAAGAAATTTTGGAGAAACAACTTAAAATCATGTCGAAAAGATTGTGGTATATCATTACTTGGCCTTCGGCCATACTGGCCACCATTTTTGCCGTTTGGCTACTGATCCTTATGCCACAGTGGCTCTATGAATCATGGATGCTGATCAAAATCGGATTCATCTTTTTTTTGTTTGCCTATCATCTGAAAACGCATCAAATGTTTTTGCAACTCCAAAGAGATGAAATTCGTTACTCTTCCAACTTTATGAGAATATGGAATGAAGGCGCTACCTTGTTTTTGTTTGCGATTGTTTTTCTGGCCATCGTCAAAAGCGCGATTCATTGGATCTTTATGCTGTTGGGAACCTTGGGGCTGATTTTATTTTTGTTGCTGGGCATAAGATTATACAAAAGACTGAGGAAAAAATCTAGGATCGATCATGGCTAATCTACTCCGACGTATTTCGCTCCGAACTCAAATCTTTATCTCCATGATATTGCTGGTTTTTTTGGCCTGTCTTTTGATTCTGGTCGCTACCTTTTTTCAATATCAAAATGAATCCATCGATTACAATGTTTTCCGATTGAACCGAAAGGAAAATCAGTTGAGAAAACAAATTGACTATCTGGTTACAAAAAATAATTTGATCCAAAAAAATGATAGTATTTGGGATCGCTTCAATGAGGAGTTTAACGCTGTCATTAAAATCCATAACGTTAACTATTCCATCTTTGACCTGGAGGGAAAACCTCTTTTTACTTCCTTCCTCCCACTAAAGATTATAGCCAATAATTACGAACTGGAAAGCAAACTTTTGAAAAGTATTCTTTCAAAACCGAATGGTCGTATTTCAGAGGAAAACAATGACGAAATAGGAAAATTTCAATCCTCCTATAGTGTTCTTAGAGATGGATTCGACCAGCCCTATGGCGTGTTGTTCTTCCCTTATTTTGAGGATGTTTCCTTTTCGGAGAACGAATTGAATACTTTTTTACAAAGCTTGTATCAGATTTATTTGTTGATGCTGGTGGTCGCCATTATTATGGCTTATTTCATTTCAAAGTACATTTCAAGGTCATTGGAAGCTTTCCGCGAAAGAATTGATCAAACGGGTCTGCTAAAAGAAAATGAAAAAATTGAATTAATTAATGCCCCTCGAGATATTGCGAGTTTGATCAACTCCTACAACAAAATGATCGATGAATTGGAGAAAAGTGCTACCCTGCTCGCCAGAAGCCAACGAGAACAAGCTTGGCAAGAAATGGCAAAACAAGTGGCTCACGAAATCAAAAATCCACTTACCCCCATGCGTTTGACGGTTCAGAGTTTTCAAAGAAGATTTTCCGAGGGTGATGGTGAAAACACCAAAAAAATTGCTGAGTTCTCCCAAATGTTATTGGAACAAATTGACACCATGAGTGATGTGGCCAATGCCTTTTCCGATTTTGCTACGCTCCCCAAACCTAAACTGGCAAAATCGGATCTGGTCGAAATCACAAGGAGATCATTGGAGATTTTTGAAGGGAAGGGTATCGTTTTCAAAACCTCTGACGAAAAGATCAGTTTGCCCCTCGACAGAACCCAGTGGGTGAGGGTGGTGACCAATATTATACAAAATGCATTACAAGCAGTAAAACCAGGGAACAATCCCAAAATAATGGTAACCATTGAAAAAGAGGACCCAATGGTAAAAATATCTTTCGCCGACAATGGTATAGGCATTCCCAAATCCATTCAATCCAAAGTATTTGAACCCAAGTTTACGACCAAAACCAAAGGAATGGGGTTGGGACTGGGGATTGTAAAAAACATTATCGATTCACACAAGGGCAAAATAGAATATACTACAGGAGATAAAGGAACCACCTTTGTCGTTACACTCAAATTATAAATCAATGGAACCCAAACTCACATGGATCGAAATTCAGGACCATATCGGTTGGATCAAAATCAATCGTGAAAAAAAGCTAAATGCCCTCAACCGAGATTTAATTAACCAACTGCACCAAGGACTACTTGATTTTCAAAACGACCCAAACGTCAGAGTGATCATCCTTACGGGTAATGGTGATAAAGCATTTGTTGCTGGAGCAGACATTGCAGAATTCTCCAGTTATACTCCTGAACAAGCCTCCCTATTGACCCGAGAAGGCAATCAAGTTTTGTTTGATTTTGTGGCCAATATGGAAAAACCTGTGATTGCAGCCATCAATGGTTACGCGCTCGGAGGAGGGCTGGAATTGGCAATGGCCTGCCACCTCAGAATTGCCGCTGAGCACGCCAAAATGGGATTGCCGGAGGTTTCCTTGGGCATCATCCCTGGATATGGAGGAACCCAACGCCTCCCTGCCTTGGTAGGAAGAGGAAGAGCAATGGAGATGATTTTGTCTGGAGACATGATTGGAGCTGAAAAAGCCTATCAATGGGGATTGGTCAATCGGGTGGTGCCTGGGGACCAACTTCTCGAAGCGGCCATCTCAATGGCAGAGCGGATGATGAAAAATGCACCTCAGTCGCTAAAAAACGCCATCAAGGCCATCAATGCCGCTGATGGAACCCCAAAGGGTTTTGAAAATGAAGGGATCTTATTTTCATCTTGTTTTGGAACGGAGGAGTTCAATGAAGGAATTACTGCTTTCTTAGAAAAAAGAAAACCTAAGTTTTAGCCGTCTGAACCCCTTGGAGGATCAATCCCTCCACCTTTTTGCTCAATTCTTTTGGGGCGTAGTCCGAACACTTCAATACCCCTTCAACGCTCAGGTTCACGCTAATGCCCATTGGGATTGGAAAATAGCGGTATTGTGCCAACCGCCAAGAATTATTGATACTCAAAGCAACCACTGTTGCATCGGGAATCTGGTCGAATAAGGTCATCAGACCATTGGAATAGAATTTTTTAGGTTGCCCATCTCTACTTCGTGTCCCTTCGGGAAAAATAACGGCGGCCCATTGTTTTTTTTGGACTTGTTGAGCAAAGCTTTTGATCTTGATTAGGGCAGATTGGGGATTTTTACGATTGATAAGCACCGAACCCCCATGACGGAGATTATATGAGACACTTGGAATTCCAGTGCCTAAACTTTCTTTACTGATGAATTTGGGATGGTATTTTCTAAAAAACCAAATGATAGGAGGGATGTCATAGGTGCTTTGATGATTGGAAACAATAATCATGGGGCCCTCTGAGGGCATTTTGTGTGGATTGCTGAAATAAAACCTCGTCCCCAACAGGTTGAGGCAACGCATTAATAAAAAATTGAGCCAATCCACAGCAATTTTATGAGCAGTATAACCCAAAAGCTTATAACAGAATACTTGAATGAAATGAAAAAGAATGAGCGTACAAACAAATATAATATAGTAAATAATTGAAAAAGGATACAGATATGCCTTAGACAACATTTACAAAATTATTTCTCCCTAAAAAGTGATCAGTCACAGAATTCATCAAAGGCACCGGCAAGGTTTTCGGCAATCAAATCAGCCGTACGTCCTTCGATATGATGTCTTTCAATCATATGCACCAACTCCCCATCTTTAAAGAGCGCCAGGCTGGGCGATGAAGGGGGGAAAGGAAGCATTTTGGCCCTTGCCGCATCGGTAGCATCGCGATCTACCCCTGCAAAAACAGTAAACAAATGATCTGGAGTCTTGGGGTTATTCATAGACATTCGTACAGCGGGTCGGGCGTTGGCTGCGGCACATCCACATACTGAGTTTACAACAATTAGGGCTGTTCCAGGTTTTGACAAGGCAGTTTCAACAGCATCTGATGACAACAACTCCTCAAATCCAATGGTGGTCAACTCTTCTTTCATGGGTCGAACTATTTCTGCTGGATACATAATTCTGTTTTTTTGCCAAAGATAAAAAACTCCTTATTTAATCAAGGGGGACAATTGATCTTTTATTGACATTTGTATCTTTGCAGATACAATAAAAAAGGTCTATGGTTAAGTGGGTAGCTGCTATTATTGGTTATTCTTTTTTGAGATTCCCTGGGGCCATTTTAGGCTTTATGATCGGGGGATTTTTTGAGTTTTTAACTAAAAATTCCATTCAAATACGAACGGGTTCCTACAGCATCCAACCCGAGACATTCCAGTTGAATTTATTGGCACTTTCTGCTTTGATTATTAAGGCCGACGGTAAAATTCAACAAAAAGAATTGGACTTTGTTAGAAGCTTTTTTATTGGCCAATACGGAAAAGAAAGAGCGGATTCTATTTTTAGGGCTTTTAATACCCAAATCAAAAAAGAGACCCAGCACCTTGATCAATTGACCCGTGTTTTTGTGCAGCAAACTTCCTATGAAACCCGCCTGCAAATTCTTCATTTTTTGTTTGGTATTGCCAACGCTGACGGTAGCGTTTCAGACTCTGAACTAAAAAAACTGTCACAAATAGCCACCGGAATGCGATTGCGGTTACCCGATTTTGAAAGTATCAAAGCGATGTTTGTCAAAAATACCGACAACGCCTACAAAATCCTCGAGGTTGATGCGAATGCCAGTGAGGAACAAATCAAAACCGCCTATCGTAAAATGGTTAAAAAATACCATCCTGACAAACTTAGAGGTCAAGATCCCGCCATGATTAAAGGCGCTGAAGAAAAATTTAGAGAGGTGCAGATAGCTTACGAAACATTAATGCGTAAATCATAACGATATGATGGAAACATTTTTGTTTTATTTCGATTTGGGTTTTGATCACGTTTTGGACATCGGGGGGCTGGATCATTTTTATTTCCTAGTCGCCCTTTCTCTTCCTTTTTCATTCAGAAACTGGCGTAAACTTTTGCTGTGGGTGAGTCTTTTCACTCTGGGGCATTCGCTTTCCCTGTTGGTGACCCATTATGAATGGGTGAAAATCGATTCAAAATGGGTAGAGTTTTTGATTCCAGTCACCATTTGTATTGCATGTTTTTCCATCCTTTTCCAAAAAAAACATGTCCAACTAAAGGGAGGTATGATCAACCTGATCACCTTATTTTTTGGACTGATACACGGCTTTGGTTTTGGCCGTTACTTCAAAATGATGGTTGCCAATGAAGAGGCTATTGTAGCCCTTTTGGAATTTGCTTTAGGGGTTGAATTTGCTCAAGTTTTAATCGTAATTTTCATGCTATTGATCAACGGCTTAGCAGTGGAGCGTTTAAAAATTAAGGCTCAAAAATGGCAGTGGATCATTGCAGCAATGGTACTTTCTCAAGCCTTATTGATGACTTCCAATAACTGGCCATTTTAACCTATATTAGCCATGATGTCTGATAAGAAGCAAAAAAAATATGATACTGCTTATTTGAAAATGGCTCAAATATGGGGTGAACTTTCCTACTGCAAACGCAAAAAGGTAGGGGCCTTGATTGTAAAAGATCGGATGATTATTTCCGATGGGTACAACGGTACACCAACTGGATTTGAAAATGTTTGTGAGGATGAGGAGCTTTATACCAAGTGGTATGTGCTTCATGCAGAAGCCAATGCCATTTTGAAGGTTGCTGCTTCGACCCAGTCTTGTGAGGGCGCCACATTATACATTACCTTATCTCCTTGCAGGGAGTGCAGTAAATTGATTCATCAAGCGGGAATCAAAAGGGTCGTTTTCTCAAAAACCTACAAAGACGATTCCGGACTGAAGTTTTTGGAAAAAGCTGGCGTGATCCTCACTAATTTGGAATTGGAAAAATAATGCGCAAAAGACACCCTCTATGAAAAAAAATTTAGTCTTACTCAGTATCGTTTTTCTTTCCATTTGCATCGGATACTTACTCGGCAGTGAAAAACAAATGTTCAAAATCAATGCCAATGACTCCAGCGGGATCCATCGATTACAGCGACTGCTGAGCTATATTGAAAATGATTATGTAGAAAGCATAGACACCGATAGTTTGGTAGGGGAAGTGATAGAAAACATTGTCAATCGTTTGGATCCTCATTCAGTTTATATCCCCGCCCGTCAAAGAAAAAGTATTGCCGAAAACATGCAAGGTAATTTTTTTGGTATTGGGGTTAGTTTTTTCATGCATAACGACAGCGTTACCATTATCCGAGTCCTTGACAATGGGCCTAGTAAAGCCGCAGGACTTATGGCTGGAGACCGGATTTTGATTGCCAATGGAGACACCTTATTTAATAAAAATCTGTCCAGTGAGGAGATCATGCAAGCCCTTAAAGGAAATGCGGGGACTCCAGTTAATTTGACCATTTTTAGAAAGTCCAATGGGAAAACCTTTTCATTGGATATGAATAGAGGCAAGGTGCCTCTACCCAGTCTGGAGTCTTCCTATATGGTCGACAAAACAGTTGGCTATATAAAGATCAATCGTTTTTCCCAAACCACCTATGAGGAGTTTGATCACGCCATGAACAAACTGCTGGCTTTAGGGATGGAAGGATTAATTTTGGATTTGAGAGATAATCCAGGGGGATACCTTCACACTGCCAAACAAATTTCCAATGATTTTTTAAAGAAAAACCAAACCATTGTCATCACTCAAAGTAATTTGGGAGAGGAGGAAAAATCTTTGGCCAAAGGAGATGGTAATTTTCAAGAAGGAGGCTTGGTTGTTCTGGTGAACGAACAATCGGCCTCTGCTAGTGAGATTGTCGCGGGAGCCATTCAGGATAACGATCGGGGTTGGGTCGTTGGAAGAAGAACCTTTGGTAAGGGTTTGGTACAACAGCAAATGCCATTGGGAAAGGGGGATGCCGTCCGTTTGACCATCGCCAAATACTTTACTCCAACGGGAAGATCAATTCAAAGGCCCTATGAGGGTGACAGAGCGGCTTATTATGAAGACATCAGCCATCGATACCATAAAGGGGAAATGGGGGATTCAAAAAAAGTGGAAGTTGTGGACAGTTTGGCTTTCAAAACCCCCAATGGCAGAACGGTTTACGGTGGAGGGGGGATTGCCCCAGATTTCGATATTTCCTACCCCAATGATGAGCTTGAGCAATGGAATTCTTACTTCTTAAACTCTAACCTGATGAATAATTTTGTTTTTGAAGAAATGGACAAAAACAGAACCCGATTCAATTCTTTAAAAGAGGAGGACTTGCTTTTGGATAAGTTTGAAAGTATGCTTCCTTGGCAGGAACGTTTTGAAGCTTATTGCGAAGAAAAAGAAATTGAATTGGAAATTAAGGAGCAGGATGTACTGAAAGCCGTCAAGGCTTATCTGGGCTTACAATTGTTTGGTGAAAACACCTTCAATCAAATCAAAAATGAGGAAGATTTGTTCATGGAAAAAGCCCTCCAAACACTGGACAGATTGGCCTTATAAATTAACTTTTTATTTTTTTTGAAATCTTCTTGGATAGCATCAAAAGGAGCAAAAGAAGAAAGGCACATAGCGCTGCCATCACCCCTATAACTGCTACATCACTTCTCTCCGCTAGAGGATCTTGCCAATCGATTTGGACTGCATTAAAAACGACCATCCCCAAAGACAAGGCCATTAAAATTCTCATCAATATTTTCATGATTCAAAATTAGGAAACCTATTTCAATCAGAAGATTTTCATACCACTATTTTACCAATATTGGTGGCAAAAAGTTTTACGGCAATGGCCAGTAGAATAATTCCAAAAACTTTTCTGATGATACTGATCCCCTGTTTTCCCAAAATCTTCTCCAGTTTTGTAGAGGTTTTTAGAATGAGGTAGACAATCAATACATTGATGAAGATGGCGACGATGATATTGATTAAATCGTATTCTGCCCTTAGGGACAATAAAGAGGTCATGGTTCCCGCTCCTGCAATGATGGGGAAAGCAAGAGGAACGACAGAAGCCACCTCGGGAGCCTCTTCTTTGAACAAACTGATTCCCAATATCATTTCCAATGCTAAAAATAAAATAATAAAGGATCCTGCTACCGCAAAAGAATTGACATCAATGCCAATCAGGTTTAGAATTTTTTCTCCTACAAAAAGGAAGGCAATCATAATGATAGCAGCAACCAATGCAGCTTTTTCAGACTGAATATGGCCTGCTTTTTGTCTTAAACTGATGATGATGGGAATACTCCCCACGATGTCGATTACTGCAAAAAGCACCATACTGGCCGTAAGTATTTCTTTCGTGTCTATCATTATTGATCGCTAAAAGGAATCCTCAAACTAGGGGGCTTTTCTTTCCTTATTATACTAAATTAGCAAAATATTTTTTGGTCTGAAATTCAACGGATATGTTTCAAATTGAAAATACCTTGGTATCTGAGGAAATCATCACAAAAGATTTTGTGTGCAACTTGAACGCCTGTAAGGGAGCTTGCTGTGTGGAAGGGGAAGCCGGAGCGCCGCTCGAAAAAGAAGAAACCGATTGGTTGGAAAAAAACTACGATTTAATTTCGCCCTTTATGGATGAAAAGGGGAAAGCCGCGGTGAAAGAACAAGGAAAATTCATTGCTGTAGGAAAAGGAGAATTTGAAACCCCTCTAGTAAATGGCAAAGAATGTGCTTATGTTGTATTTGGGTCTAATAACATTACACAATGCAGCATTGAAAACGCCTATCGGGCTCATAAAATTGATTTCAAAAAGCCCATATCTTGTCATTTATATCCCGTGCGTGTAAGACAGTACTCGGAGTTTAAAGCTGTCAATTATCACTCGTGGAATATTTGCAGTGCTGCTTGTGAGTTGGGGGAGAGTTTAAAAATCCCCATTTACCAATTTGTTAAAGAGGCACTGGTCAGAAAATTTGGAAAAAAATGGTATGCCGAGTTGGAAATAGCCGCCCAAGAAATTAATTCTTAAAGGGCTACTCCCACAAAATTTTAGAAAAAACGTGCTCATATATTGCTTATAAACAAGGAATTACAATATTTTTATTGAGCTTGCTGAGTAAGGGTAGTCAAGTAAAATTTGTTAAAAACTCGACCGCTTTGTGGAAAAGTATGTCTTTCATTTCTGATAACATTTTAGAATCTTTGTGGTCAACAATAATCAAAAATTTAAAGAAATTTCAAAAGATGGCAGCTGTAGAACCGATTCTCCAAGAAAACGATAATAGATTTGTAATTTTTCCCATTCAACACCATGATATTTGGGAATGGTACAAAAAAATGGAGGCAAGTTTTTGGACAGCTGAGGAGATTGATCTGCACCAAGACCTTAATGACTGGAACACCAAGCTCAACGAAGACGAAAAATACTTTATCAAGCACATTTTAGCCTTTTTTGCTGCTTCTGACGGAATCGTTAATGAAAATTTGGCGGAAAATTTTGTCAATGAAGTACAATATTCAGAGGCCAAGTTCTTTTATGGTTTTCAAATCATGATGGAAAACATCCACTCTGAGACCTATTCGCTTTTGATCGACACTTATGTTAAGGACGAAGCAGAAAAAACCAAGTTATTTAAAGCAATCGAGGTTTTCCCTGCCATCAAGAAAAAGGCGGATTGGGCTTTGCGTTGGATCGATTCTGATTCGTTTGCGGAGCGTTTGATCGCTTTTGCTGCAGTTGAGGGTATCTTTTTTTCAGGAGCCTTCTGTTCTATCTATTGGCTCAAAAAGAGAGGGTTGATGCCCGGCTTGACGTTCTCCAACGAATTAATTTCAAGAGATGAGGGGGTTCACTGCGACTTTGCCGTTCACTTACACAACCACCATTTGGTTAATAAAGTTCCAAAAGAAAGAATCGAAGAGATTATATTGGATGCCCTTCGTATTGAACGTGAATTCATCACAGAATCCCTTCCAGTAAGCCTTATTGGAATGAATGCGAAATTGATGACACAATATTTAGAGTTTGTAACAGATCGTTTGCTCATTGAGTTGGGTTGTGAAAAGAAACACAACGTCACCAACCCATTCGACTTTATGGATATGATCTCGTTGCAAGGAAAGACTAACTTCTTTGAAAAACGCGTTTCTGAATATCAAAAAGCAGGTGTTCTAAACAACGAAAAAGAAGAAACTCAGTTTACCACTGACGCAGATTTCTAATCTGCAATCTGTAGCCCCGACTGTTCGAAAACCCCAATAAACACCCCCTTAGGGTACACATTATTGTTATGATAAATAAAATATAGATCTATGTATGTAGTTAAAAGAGATGGGCGCAAGGAGCCAATAATGTTCGATAAGATTACGGCTCGAATTCGAAAACTCAACTATGGGCTCAATCCTTTGGTTGATCCAGTAAGGGTTGCCATGCGTGTAATCGAGGGCTTGTACGATGGCGTAACCACCTCGGAACTGGACAACCTCGCCGCAGAAATTGCAGCCACCATGACCACCACCCATCCCGACTATGCTCAATTGGCAGCACGAATCTCTGTTTCTAACTTACATAAGAATACCAAAAAATCTTTCTCGGCAATGATGAAAGACCTTTATGAGTATGTCAACCCTCGAACCGGGAAAAAAGCCCCTTTGCTATCAGATGAAGTATACAAGATCATCGAAAAAAATGCAGATCAGATCGATTCCAACATCATTTATAACCGAGATTTTGGATATGACTTTTTTGGGTTCAAAACTTTAGAACGTTCTTATTTACTCAAACTCAACGGGAAAATTGTCGAGCGTCCCCAACACATGTTGATGCGGGTTTCCATCGGGATTCACCTCAACGACTTGGAGGCTGCTTTCGAAACTTATGAGTTGATGTCCAAGCGTTATTTTACGCACGCCACTCCTACTCTTTTCAATTCTGGTACCCCCAAGCCACAAATGTCTTCTTGCTTTCTGTTGACCATGAAAGACGACAGTATTGATGGGATTTATGATACCCTCAAGCAAACGGCAAAGATTTCGCAATCAGCGGGGGGAATAGGCTTGTCCATCCACAACATCAGAGCTACGGGCTCCTATATTTCGGGAACTAATGGTACTTCCAATGGTATTGTACCCATGCTTCGTGTTTTCAATGACACGGCGCGCTATGTAGATCAAGGGGGAGGGAAAAGAAAGGGATCTTTCGCCATCTATGTGGAGCCTTGGCATGCCGATATTTTTGATTTTCTGGAGTTAAAGAAAAACCACGGTAAGGAAGAAATGCGTGCCAGAGATCTGTTCTATGCTATGTGGATGCCAGATCTTTTTATGAAACGGGTAGAAGAAAATGCCTCTTGGACATTGATGTGTCCCAATGAGTGCCCTGGACTTTATGACTGTCATGGTGAGGCATTCGAAAAGCTGTATACCCAGTATGAGAAAGAGGGCAAAGGAAGAAAAACCATCCAGGCCAGGGAACTATGGGATAAAATTTTGGAATCCCAAATTGAAACAGGCACCCCTTATATGTTGTATAAAGATGCTGCCAACCGCAAATCCAATCAGAAAAACCTAGGAACCATACGTTCTTCCAATTTGTGTACTGAGATATTGGAATACACCTCCAAGGATGAGATCGCGGTCTGTAATTTGGCGTCTATTGCCCTTTCCATGTTTGTGGAGGACGGGAAATTTAATCATGACAAATTGTTCGATGTTACCAAAAGGGTTACCAAAAACCTCAACCGAGTAATAGATCGAAACTACTATCCTGTGAAAGAGGCGGAAAATTCCAATATGAGACACCGTCCTGTTGGCCTAGGGGTTCAGGGACTTGCCGATGCTTTTATCAAACTCAGATTGCCTTTTACAAGCGAGGAGGCCAAAACACTCAATCAGGAAATTTTTGAGACCCTCTATTTTGCAGCAGTTAGCGCTTCGGTGGATGAGGCGGAAAAAGACGGGCCCTACAAAAGCTACAAAGGCTCACCCATTTCGAAAGGGGAGTTTCAACACAACTTATGGGGGATTAAAGATGAGGAGCTTAGTGGTCGTTGGGATTGGCAAGATCTCCGTAAAAAAGTGAAAAAACACGGGGTAAGGAATTCGCTGTTGGTGGCTCCTATGCCCACCGCTTCCACCTCGCAGATTCTAGGAAATAACGAGTGTTTTGAACCTTACACTTCCAATATTTATACTAGAAGGGTGCTTTCTGGAGAATTCATTGTGGTCAATAAGCACCTGTTGGAGGATTTGGTTAACCTGGGCTTATGGAATGAGGATATGAAACAAAAACTGATGCAAGCCAATGGATCTATTCAACAAATAGAGGGTATCCCCGACGATATCAAAGAGCTTTACAAAACGGTTTGGGAAATGAGTATGAAAGACATCATTGATATGTCGAGACATCGTGGCTATTTTATTGATCAATCGCAGTCCTTGAATTTATTTATGGAAGGCGCCACGATGGCAAAATTGACCTCAATGCACTTCTACGCCTGGAAGTCTGGTTTGAAAACAGGAATGTACTACCTGAGAACAAAATCGGCTGTAGATGCCATCAAATTTACCCTGGACAATACCAAAGTTGCTCAGTCAGCATCAAATCGCTCAGAGTCAGTTGCCACCGTTGCTGCCGTTACTAATGCTTCTCGTTTGGTGAACACAGTTGAGAAAGCTCAAAATGATGCCGCAGCTGTAGAACCGCTCACACCTGCAGAGTTAAAACAAATGCTCGAACAGTCTAAAAAAAGTGAAGACGATGACTGTCTGATGTGTGGATCATAACCCGTAAATTAAACCAAAAAAAGGTGCTTGTTGAATTCAACAAGCACCTTTTTTTATTGTATTAAATATTGTAAATCAGACACTTATGGATTTTATGTAAATTTAATGTTAATTTATTGTGTTTTTTATGTGAACTTTTGATTACCTTAGTGGTGGATTTTAAATATTTCAACTATGAAAAATATTATGATCGCCCTCCTGATGTTTACATTTACATTGAGTGCACAAGAAAGCATTAAACCCCAATTTACAAAAGAAGGAAATCTAACCAAAGTGGTTTATTTTCACGACAGCGGTGCCATCGCCCAAACCGGATTTTTTAAAGATAAAAAACGTCACGGCAATTGGGTCAGCTATAAAGTATCCGGCGAAAAAACTGCCATGGGCTCTTATCTTTCGGGGAAGAAAAATGGTCAATGGTTTTTTTGGCAAGGTGATGATTTGATGGAAGTCATTTACGACAACAACAAAATTGTCAATGTATTGGAGTGGAACAGCAGTGATAAAAAATTAATCGCCAAAAACGATTGATATTAGACTGTAATCTATTTGCTTAGGCATTTAATTTCCTGCTGACTTGATAGAACTCCTCTACCAATTCAAATTTATGAAGTATGAGATCCTTGGTTCTAATGAGGATATTGAAGTAAAGTGCCGTATTCTTAGCACTCGTTTCTGCCTTGGTTCTTAGTATTTGATCTTCAATTTTTTGATTCAATAAATCAAAGTTTTGGCTTTTCTGAATCAATACGTCGTTAAACTCTTTATCACTAAATTCCAAGTTAAAGGCCTCGATTCCCTCCTTAAATACCGAGGATAAGGATTCAAATATGTCATTTAGGTCTCGAATTTGCTTGTCTTTGAGTGCAGCGTGATTGTTGTTGACATGCTGATGGCTTACATTTGAAATATAGATCAGATCCTCGATCAAGTCCGACATAATCCCCAACAAGGAGATATAAAATCGAGTGGCGGAAACACTGGTCTCATCCATTCGCTTGAGGAAGTAATAGATTCCATTTTTTAAATCATTGACTTCGTCCAACAGTTCTTGCGCATTGTTTTTTGCAACAGAGAGGGCTCTGAGGTCGCTTTTGGACAGACCCTTGATAACATTGGCATAGATATCGTAAGTCTGGCTGATTACACTTCCAATATTTCTAGAACTTTCCTCTAAAATACCACTAAAAGAATCGCTTTGTGTATTACTTAAAATGCTTTGATCCACTTTTTTCTGCGTTTCTTTTTTGTGGTTGACAAAGTTTCTGAAAATCAACAATAAAATAATACCCAAAATGATCAGTATGGCAGTAAACCCGCCCCAATGGATCAAATAAACAATTCCACCACAGACCAAAAAAGCACTCAGTGCAGTGAAAAACCAACCCCCAATGACGTTGATCACGCCAGCAACCCGATAAACCGCACTGTCCGTCCCCCAAGCACGATCGGCCAGGGAAGTTCCCATGGTGACCATAAAGGTGACATAAGTAGTAGACAAAGGTAATTTCAGGGAGGTCGCAATGGAAATCAATATGGCAGCTACCGTTAGGTTAATAGAAGCCCGGAGGGTATCAAAAGAGGGGGCATTGGCATCTTTAACGAGGGATGCATCTGTTTTTTGCTCAAAAGAACCTCTGATTTTTCTAGAAATAGAAGCAGGAAACAAATTGGAAAAGTATTGATTCAGTACCACAAAAAAACGAACCAATAATCGAGATAAAAAATTGGGTTTGAATCTTTCTTTGATTTGATTTTGATCGGACAAATCAAGGGAGGTTTTAACCACTTTCTTCGCCTTGGAAGAAAACCAAAGGGTAAGCACCATAATCAATCCAGAAACCAATAGGAATACGGTTGGCGTAGGGACTTTATTGGAAAGTACGCTCATGCTGAATTGATCGGCTGCCATACCCGAAGCAACCCATGCCTCATAGGATTGATAGGCCGCCACCGGAACACCGATAAAGTTGACCAAATCATTGCCCGCAAAAGCCAAAGCCAGAGCAAAGGTTCCTACTCCAATGATGACTTTATAGATATCCACTTTAAAGATCTTCATTAGTAGATAGGAGAAGAGGTACCAAAAGAAAAGGCTGGAAAAATTGACCAAAAGCGCATTGGCCTCAAGGAAGGCGTTGATGGTTTGGCCATTGAGAAAATCATATTGAATCCCAGCGTAAGGGGTGCCTTTGATACCTTTGATCAATATAAAATTACTGATGGCCGCCAGTGAAATTCCCCCAAATAAGGCGTTGATCAACTTGGCCTTATTAAGAAAATTGTGGGTAAGCAAGACTCGGGAAATCCACTGCACTACTGCCCCTATGGTAAAAGCAATTAAGATAGAAAGTAAAATCCCAAAAATGATTTGCGTGGCTTTCTCCGTATTGATATAAGTGGACAATTCCATTAGATTCCCTGAGCCTGAAAAGATCTTAATGATCGACATGACCACCGCCGCCCCCAACAATTCAAAAACAATGGAAACGGTGGTAGAGGTAGGCATTCCCATGGTATTAAAGAAATCCAATAGTAAAATATCGGTCATCATCACCGCCATAAAAATGAAGATGATCTCCTCAAAATTAAAGGCTCCAGGATTAAAGATCCCTTTGCGGGCCACCTCCATCATCCCGCTGGAAAAGAGCGCTCCCAAGGCTATGCCTAGGCTCGCAAAGATCATAATGTTCCTAAAAGAAATCGCTTTTGAGCCAATGGCAGAATTTAGGAAATTTACGGCATCGTTACTTACACCCACTATAAGGTCGCCTATTGCTAGAGCTGATAAAATAATAACGATATACAGATAGAAATCTCCCATTTATTTTTTAATCCAAAATATGAATTAAAATTTAAACCCAACTCCAACTGTGAATCTTCTTCCCACATCTAGTTTCCTGAAATGATAGGTTTCTTTTGCCTGAGGGGAAATAAACTCACTTCTTCTGGTGTCGTTTAAAATATTATTTACCAGAAACCTAAATTCTATATTATTTTTTTCTCCTCCATACCTAATAATGTTCAGATTCAAACTATTGAAAGGCATAGTGAATACGTCAGGAATGGCCCCATTTCCAACAATTTCAAGAGCTTTTCCCTGGACATTATAATTTAAATTGGCTTTGAATTTTTCTTTAAAATACTCTAAGGAAGAATTAATCAAATATGGGGATTGACCCTGAAGTGTTCTTGTATCATCAATTGTTTCAGCCTCCCTGGCATTATTCAATCTCCCTTGGTATTCTCCATCATCCATCTTTTCCTCCGAATAAATGTAAGAGGCATTGGTTCTGAATTTTAAATTTTCTAAAATCGTTTTTCGAATTTCAAACTCTATCCCATAAACGTTTGCATCAGACAAATTTCTTGCTTGAAAACTGTCGTCTACAATCTCACTGTAAAGAACAACTTCAATAGGATCATTTACTCTTTTATAAAAACCACTTACGGCAAACATATCCCCACTGGTATAGAACTTCTCATACCTTACATCAAAATTATCAATAAATGAGGGTTTCACATTCAAGTTGCCAAAAAAGAATGTTGTGGTTAGCGGGTCATAAATTGAAGCATTTGACAACTCTTTAAATGAAGGCCTAGCGACTGTTTCAGAATATCCAAATCTTATGTTGGACTCTTCGTTGAGTTTATAAATTAAATTTAAAGAGGGGTAAATTTTCGCCTCATCAATGACTTGATCTTCGAATGGTTCTATCAGAAGAGTGGTGTCACTTCTTTTATATCCATTATAATTTTGCTTGTAAATTTCATATCTAACGCCCAAAATCAACCTTAAATCTTTAAAGAATTCAAATTCATTTGATAGATATGCCGCTACTATGGTTTGGTCTGAGTTAAACTCATCTAGTTTACTCGATGCATTGTAAAAATAAGTCCCTTCACCTGTTGAAGGGTCTAGAATATTTGCCGACTGAAGCCACATGGATGGATTTCCGTCTCGAATACCTGGTATCCTTCCTGTAACTTCCCGGTAATCAAAAATGTAGTTTTCAATGTAATAGTCTCTTTCTTTTTTTGAATAATATCCTCCCGTCTTAAACTTAGCTTTTCTACCTCTTAAGGTATATTCTTTTGTGAGATCGAGTTTACCCACATTACTGGATTCATCTAAAATTCTCCAAAATCTAGTCGGTGGGCCGGTGGCTGTAAGATCCAAATTATAATCCCCCCCCTCCAAAACTTTTTCTTGAATATCAAAAGCAGAGGTTCTAAAATCTTTCTCATGATTTTTATTTTGGGTATTGGAGACCTTCCATTCGACTTTTAATGATCCGTCCGCATTAAAATGTGTTCCACTAAGTAGGTTATTTAATAATCTTTTTTCAGTGTAGAAGTTTCCAGTTTGTTCGAAGAGCGCATCGGAACCAATGATTCTCTCTTCCTCCATCAGTATAGAATTCAGTATCCCATTTTGAATGCCTAAAAAGTTGTACTTATACTTTGACTTGGCTGTTTTTAAACTCAGCCCTAACAGACCATTTAGTTGAGTGTTTACCTCGGAACTCAATCCATTTCTTCCCTGCACCTTTCTCAGCTCGTATTTTGTTCTGTTGTTGTCTCTTTGAAAGATGTTACTCTCAAAATTATCATAGTGAGTGTAAACATTTGAATAAGACAAGCTTGAAATAACCCCTAATTTATTTTTTCCAAGATCAAACTGATTTCCATAGTTAGCGTTAAGTGACAAATTCATACCACTGGACTCCACTTCATTTGAAAATGAATTGCTGAATTTTTTTGTAAGATTGGAAAGCTCAATTCTTCCTGACTCAGATCCAGTAGGATTTGGAATTTCTCTGTTTCGATCAATAGGTGAATTTCTGTAACCTCGGTCAAATCCAAGAAAATCTGTACTAGATTTATCCTGTGTTCTAAAATCGTTAACTAAGTTCATCTCAGGGTTATAGCTGGTTGAAACTGAAAAGCCAAATTGTTTGCTGGTTGGAATGTCTTTGGTGAAGATATCAACGATCCCTCCAGTAAAGTCAGCTGGTTGGTCAGCGCTGGCAGATTTGAGTACAATGATTTGATCTATAATATTTGTTGGAAAAATATCCAGTTGAATGGTATTTCTGTCCGGATCAAGCCCAGGAATATCAATTCCATTGATGGTTGTTTTTGTATACCGGTCCCCTAAGCCTCTGACGTAAACATATTTTCCGCCTTGAATGGAAACGCCTGGGACACTTTTAATTGCATTAGCAAGATTACTTACCCCCGTTGACTTAATATTTTGTGCAGAAAGTCCATCTAATAAATTGGCAGATTTTTTTTGGACTTGAAGTACACTTTGCTCGTTATTACGAAGAGTTTGTGCGGTTACCACTACCTCCTCAAACTCCTGAGCAGCAGATTCTAGGTAAATATCTAGTTCTTTAACTTCTCCCTGAGCCAATTCGATATTTTCTACAGTTACTGTATTAAACCCAACAAAAGAAAACTGGATGTTATATACTCCGGCATCGAGCTCAATATTATAGATTCCATCAAAATCGGTAACGGAACCATCCATTTCGGCAACTACTACATTGGCAAACGGAAGGGGTTCTTGAAATTCTTTATCATAAACTTTACCAGTAATTCTTCCTGACTGGGAGTATGATATATCAATAATAAACAGAAGAAAAAAAAGAAATAAAATATTTTTCATTTAATTGGTATTAAAAAAAATGCTCACAAATATTTGTGAGCATTTTAATAAAATTAACTTGACACAAAGAAATTAAATTCCAGCATCTATAAGCGCATTTTGAGATGCTGCAAAAGTCCATCCAAATACAGATGTATCAGCACCTGCGTTAGCGGGTTTGGTATCGGTTGCGGTAGTGGTAAAAGCACCAGTAAGCTCAGAGGCTTTAACCTCAGTAGACTCAGTAAGATTACTTAAAATATATGCCTCGTCTACTCCAGTAGCTGTTCCGGTAGAAATAACCATATCTGATGCGGTTACATCACCAGCAGCGGCTTCAGTCCAATCGGCTAATTCAACCTTAATATAGGATTTGTTTGTTTCAGTCAAACCTTTTACCCAAAAGTCACTGAAGGTAGCCTTAAGATTGTCTTTGAACTTGAATACGTTATCGGTAGATCCTCCAACAACAATGGTAAAGTCGTCAAATGTGTATGGGTTGGCTGCCTCATAAGTTCCAAGTCTACCACTAAGCTCCATTGCATGATCACTTGAAAGGGTAGGGTGTTGAATAATTACAGCGTTGTTAACAGATCCAGAGAAAGCAAAGTCAGTATCAACTGAGTCATCAGAGACATGATAAGCCAAGAAGTTAGTAACACCAACAGCTCCTCCAAAGAATTCCATACCGTCATCAGAACCAGCATATACTTCAACATTTTGGATGGTAGTTCCGTTTCCAACCCCACATAATGTTAATTGATTCAATTCATTATTAGCAGTCAATGCGGCACCAGCGTGCTTGATGGTTACATACTCAATTACTCCTGAGTTGTCTGCATCATTTGTACCCCCAAATTCTGCCCATGCGTTGGAGGCTTCAATACCTTCAGCGATTGCAACTTGGGCGTTAGAAGAAGGAGAAATGTATGCGCTACCTAGAACAACCAAACCACCCCATAAACCATTGTCTGAAGCAGTAAGGTTAGGAGAGCCGGATGCATATGTATGATCTCTCTGAACTTCATCAGCGGATGACGTCATAATGATTGGTGCTGAAGCAGATCCCAATGCATAGATGTCGGCACCTCTTGCAACGATTAGAGCAACAGTGTTAGGCTGAGCGTTGTTTTGAGCTTTGATGACTGTACCCGCTTCGATGGTTAGGGTATTTCCTTCAGTTACAATTACTTTATTTTGCAATACGTGGATTGAAGAAGCTTCCCAAGTCTCATCAGAGGTAATAAAGCCAGAATGCATAATTTCAGCAGGAGCTTCTTCTTCCTCTTCTTGAAGATCGTCAAGCAATGCAGCTTCAACAGCCGCGGCAATTTCGGCTGCAGAGGGCGTAGAAACAGCAGCAGCGGCAGCATTGGCAATCCTTGCAATGGTTGCTTCAGGAATCTCAACCAGTTCGGTTTCTTTTTCGCAGGAAACTACAACAGCAATGATTAAAATTAAATAAGGTAGATAAATAAGTTTTTTCATGATTTTTAAAATATTTTTGACAAATATATCCTTACTGCTAGCATGCATCTTTAGGTAAAAGTTAAAACAAAGGGGGTTTAGGTTAAGTTAATGTTATATAAAATCTAATCGATTAATAAATTCTTAACATTGGTGAATCGTGGATTGGGAAAAACTATTGAAGTTAAAGCGTTTTGGAGATATAAATGACCGTCCCAGGTTGGCACAAGACGACACACGTTTGGGATTTGAAGTGGATTATGACCGCATTGTATTTTCCAGTGCTTTTCGGAGTCTGCAGGACAAAACACAGGTCATTCCTTTCTCCAAAACCGACTTTGTTCACACCCGGCTTACTCATAGTTTGGAGGTTTCTGTGGTAGGCAGAAGTTTGGGCAGAATGGCGGGTAAAGCCGTTTTAGAAAAATATCCCTATTTAACGAAAGATCTCGGCTATAAAATCAATGATTTTGGTGCCATTGTTGCCGCAGCAGCCCTTTCCCACGACATCGGCAATCCCCCCTTTGGACACAGTGGCGAAAAAGCCATCGGCCATTACTTTGAAGCAGGCAATGGGCATCAGTTCCAATCTCAATTGACTGATGCAGAATACCAAGATTTATGTGCATTTGAAGGCAATGCCAACGGTTTTAAAATTCTCACAGAAAGCAAGGCAGGGATCCCGGGTGGCTTGAGGCTGAGTTATGCCACTTTGGGGGCTTTTGTCAAGTACCCCAAAGGAAGTTTACCCCATCGTCCCACTTCCCATGTCGCTCATAAAAAATTTGGTTTTTTTCAAGCCCAAAAAGCTTTCTTCGATACACTGTCTGAAGAACTCGGACTTCGGAGTGGGACAACTGTTCACCGTCACCCATTGGCCTATTTGGTCGAGGCTGCTGATGACATTTGCTATACCATCATCGATTTTGAGGACGGTATCCATCTCGGTTGGATTGAAGAGGAATACGCGCTGGAATACTTGATCAATTTGGTTAAAGAGGACATGGATACCAACAAATATTCCCAATTGAAACATCGCGCCCAAAGGTTGGCCTACCTCAGAGCATTGGCCATCAACAGTCTTATCAAAGATGCGGTGCACCTCTTCACTGAGAATGAATCGGACATCCTCAAGGGAACTTTTTCAAATGCCCTACTGGAAAAAAGCCAATACAAAGCACAAATCAAAGACATCATCAATCTGAGTGTGGAAAAAATCTATTGCTCAGATGAGGTGGTACAAAAAGAGATTGTGGGTTACAAAGTAATTTCGGTTCTACTGGATGCTTTTGTAACCGCTGCCTCCAATGCTTTTTTCAAAAAGCCCAACAGCTATGACCAATTGTTGTTGCAATTGATTCCTGGTCACTTGGAACTCCAGGGAGAAAGCATTTACCAAACCCTGCTCAATGCGAGCTGTTTTGTTGCCAGTCTTACGGATGGCAAAGCCAAACTTTTGGCCGAAAAAATAGGGTTTAAATAAATGCAGAGGGCGATTTTCATTTTGTGTTCATACCTTTAACCAAAATTTAGCCAATGCGTTGGATTCCCTATATTATTTTTTTGATTGTTGTGGAGTGGTATGCTTTTCAAGCCCTTAAAACAGTGACCCAAAACAAAGTATGGTGGGCCTTTTACGGGGTAACGGTAAGTCTAATTTTAGGCAATATCATTTGGCAAACTTTAATTTTCGATCGATCGGTAGGATGGACGCCTTGGATTGCCTATGGGGTTGGATCCTTTATCGCACTGCTAAGTGGTCAGTTGGTGATGATCCTCGTTTTGTTTTTTGAAGATTTAAGCAGAATCGCATTAAGTGTTTACCACTTTTTTGCAACGGAACAAAAAATACAACTTCCCGAGCGTAGAAAATTTGTCTCTCAAGTGGCATTGGCCCTGGGCGCGATACCCTTCTCCTCTTTGCTCTATGGGATGTACCAGGGGCGATATAATTACAGGGTGCTCAAATATACTTTGACCTATCCGTCCCTGCCCGATAGTTTTGACGGTTTTCAAATCACACAAATTTCAGATTTACACTGTGGGAGTTTCGACCATCCCGAAAAAGTGGCCTATGGGATGGAACTGATCAACCAGCAAAAATCTGACCTCCTCCTCTTTACGGGAGACTTGGTGAACAACAAATCATCGGAGGCTCGACCATGGGTAGATTTGGTAGCCAACATAGAAGCCCCCTATGGAAAGTTCTCGGTACTGGGGAATCACGATTACGGTGACTACAGCTCATGGGAAAGTGAGGCCGCAAAACAAAAAAATATGGAAGAGATGCATCAAACCCATAAGGACATGGGCTTTGATCTCTTGCTCAACGAGAGTCGATATATTGAAAAAAACGGAGAAAAAATTGCCCTTGTAGGCGTAGAAAATTGGGGTGCTGGCAGGTTTAAAAAAGCGGGAGACTTGGAAAAATCGATTGCCCAAATCCAACCGGAGGATTTTAAAATATTGCTCAGTCACGATCCCTCCCATTGGGAAGCAGAAGTACTCCCTCACTCCTATCCTTTTCATCTGACCCTGAGCGGTCACACCCACGGATTTCAATTTGGCATTGAAATTCCTGGCTGGATTAAATGGAGCCCTATCCAATGGAGATACAAGCATTGGGCAGGTATTTATGAAGAGAAAGAACAAAAACTCAATGTGAACAGAGGCTTTGGTTACCTCGCTTATCCCGGTCGTGTTGGTATTTGGCCTGAAATTACAGTGATCACTTTGAAAAAGGAGAAATTATTGGTTTAATCGTAAAAAAAACTACATTTGCTCTTGAGAACCCTTGAAATTATTGAGATATGTCAAAATTTGGTGAACTCATTAACGAAAAATTACCCCTGCTTTTGGTCTTTTACAATGCAGAGGATCAAATCTCCTCTTCCATGCATCCAGTTTTGAAAGACGTGGCTGCCGCCATGGGGGATAAAGGCAAAGTGATCAAAATCGATACCGAAAAAAACCACAAACTCTCCGAGGCATTAAGGGTAAAAGTACTTCCAACTTTAATGATCTATAAATTGGGAGAGATGGTTTGGAGGCAGAGCGGTGAGCAAGATGCCAACACCCTGATCAGTCTTATGCAGGATTACGTAAACTAATCCGCTGATCCTTCTGCTTCCTGATCGAACTGTTCCATTGATTGATCAAAACGCGTCTGAAGACCCTCAGCAAAAGTGGTATCTCCCATCAATTCTACTTCATAGATCAGCTCTTGAAAATCAAGAATTTCTCCTTTGACGGGATCGAACAGCAGTTTTTTGTTGTCTTTGGAAAAATTGGCGATCATCTCAAAACGCCCCTCATACTGAGTGGTAATGGAATCCACCAGCTCACGTGCTTTTTCCTGTTGCCCGGAAAGATAATAGCCCCTGACAAAATCATTGAGTGATGTATAAAAATCGTAATCTCCATAGAGATTTTTAAAGGGCTGAATTGAAGCGACAAAAAGCGACAACTCGGTTTTTAAAAGTTTTCGATCCTCGTGAACTAAGATGGCCTCCAATAGTGTTCTGTATCGTTCTACCTGTGTAATGATCTCTTCCCCCATCATGAGCTGCTCCCCTGGGCTGAGCGATTCAAAATACTCCAATTGATCGCTGTATTTGAAAGCTACTTTTTGGGCAAGCTGTTGGGCGGAATCCAAGGCCCCCAAACGATAATAGGTGTCGACAAAAGGGGTCAATAGGCTGTAATATCCAAAATAGTCAAGGGGCATTTTTTCCATGGCCAAATCAATTATTTTTTTAGCTTTTTGATCTTTTCCCTCCTCAATAAGCTGCTCTGCCAATCGGGCCATATTGCTTCTGAAAGAAATGCTGTTTTTTCGGGTTTCTGTATCGTGGTAAATGTCGGGACTTTGAGAATTTCCCCAACTCCAGTTCATTACAATATCGTACATCAAATCGGCATCAATGCGACCCATGATGTATGGGTTTTCCGAATTTTGAGGGGTTTTTATGGGCACCAACTTATAAACCAAGCCCTCCAATTGCAAATACTCTTTCATCCAAATGTACTCGGAATCTGCATAACTTCCTCCAGTAAAATAAATGGGCCTTTCCCAATCGTTGTTGGCCAGTATATCGAGCATCATAACTTGGTTTTTGGTCATCCCACTTTCGGGCAAGTCAATATCAATGTAGGGAACGATCAGTGCCTCATCTTCGGCTTTTACGAGTCCACTTTTAAGAACATTTTCTTTGTTGACCTCCACTCGAATTTTATTGGTGGGGTAAAAAACCATCTCTTGTGTTCCTTTGGGCAGTCGCCTTGGATCGTCTCCCGCTTGTTCCAATAAGCTTTTGTATTTGGTTCGGGGGTGATCACTGGCGACCCAGTTAACAAAGTCTTTGATGTCCCAACGAACCGAATCCAATATGGGTTCATGTTTGATATAATCTCTGATTCCATAGGCATAGCGATCGTGGGTCATTTGTGAGGGAATGGCATCGCTTTCGTAGGTTTTTCGTTTCAATTGATCGATATACCAATCTGTAGCCAATAGTGAGGTGTTGATGGTTTTTACATCGGTACGATAACCTTCAATTTCTTGTGCATACCACAGGGCAAAGGTGTCGTTGTCCCCAATGGTGAAGATCATGGCTCCTGCGTCCTTTTGAATGGACTCTAAATAGGATTTGGCCATGGACTGGGCAGTATAGCGCCCAGATCGGTCGTGATCGTCCCAATTTTGAAAGGCCATCAATAGGGGGACAGCAAGAAAACACAGGGCAACCATCAAAGGGGGTAGGACTTTTGAACGGAGGAAACTTTTTACTTTGTATGCCAAGGAGTAAGCCCCCAATCCAATCCACAAGGCGAAGACATAAAAAGACCCTACCAATGCATAGTCTCTTTCCCTAGGTTCAAAAGGACGTTCGTTCAAATAAACCTTCAAAGCCAAACCTGTAAAGAGAAAGAAGAGCAACAAAACCCAAAAACGCTTGGGGTCTTGATGATAGATAAAAATCAGCCCCAATAAACCCAATATAAAAGGAAGGAAAAAATAAGTGTTTCGTGCCTTATTGTTTTGTGCATCCTCTGAAATTTTGGATTGGTTGCCCAATCGCATATTGTCGATGAAGGGGATTCCACTGATCCAATTGCCATTTAGCACGTTATAGGTACCTGCAATATCATTTTGTCGCCCAGTGAAATTCCACATAAAATAGCGCCAATACATATATCCTATTTGAAATTGGAATAAGAATTGAAGGGAGCTCAAGAAACTGGGTTTTTCGATTGCCAAATAAGGAGAGAGCGTTCGAAAAAACTTGTGATAGTCGTCCCCTGTCACCAGACCATCAAGGACGTCCTCTCTGAATTCATTGACGCGACTGACCAACATTTCGTTAGCGCGATATTCGGGCAGAATAGAGAAGTTCAAAGGACCGGTGAAATTCATATAATTTCCGGCATGCTCAGAGTTCCAAAGCCTTGGCAATAAACCACGGTGTTTGCTATTGGAATTGATTTTCGCCCGCTCCCAATGGTTGACAATGATGTATTTCCCCGTTTTGTAATCCCTTTCGTATTTGGGTTTATCGTCAACATAGGGTTCTGTTTCGTCTTGTCCGGCATAGACATCAGAAAACAAGGGCCCGTAAAAAAGGTGGGTTTCTGGATACTGTTCTAAGTTGTAATAGGCCAGTAGTGATCGGGCGTCGGCAGGTGAATTTTCATTGATGACCGTATTGGCATTGGCACGAATGGGAATCATCAGCCATGAAGAAAAACCAATCAATACGAAGAGCACACACAATATTCCAGTATTTACATTGACCCACTTTCGGGCTCGGGTGTAGCGCAAACTGTAATAAAAAAACAGGACAAAGCACAATCCCGCAATTAGGGTTCCAGAGTTGAAAGGGAGGCCCATTTTGTTGACAAAGAAAACCTCAGCATTTCCAAAAAAAGCTAGGGTCGTGGGCAATAAGAGTTTAAAAATAAAAAGGAGAATGGCAACAGAAATGATATTGGCCAGCAAAAAGCTTTTAAGGGTTACTTTGGGTGTGTTTTTAAAGTAATAAATCATCCCGATGGCAGGAATGGTCAAAAGTCCCATAAAGTGAACCCCAAAGGACAAGCCGATGACGAAAGCAATCAACAACAGCCAGCGGTCTCCCCGGGGGGTATTCATGTCTTGCTCCCATCTTAGACCCAGCCAAAAAAGTAAGGACAGAATAAACGTCGCCATGGCATATACCTCAGCCTCCACAGCATTGAACCAAAAGCTATCGGAAAAACAAAACGCTAAAGCGCCAACAGCGGCTGATCCAAAATAAGTCAAACGCTGGGGGGTGTTATTCAGGTTTTCGAAAGCCGGTAATTTTTTGATCAACAATGTCAAAGTCCAAAAGAGAAACAGCACCGAAAAAGCACTGGAAAAGACAGACATATAGTTGACCATAAGGGCAACGTTCTCTGGTGAATTGGCGAAAAGGGCAAAAAATGCACCGATCATTTGAAAGAGGGGTGCTCCCGGGGGATGCCCCACCTGAAGCTTTGCAGAGGTAGCAATGTACTCTCCCGCATCCCAGAAACTAGCGGTAGGCTCGACGGTGAGTCCATAGGTAATCAGGGCAATGGTGAAGACACTCCAACCCACACTGCGATTCCAAAATTGAAAAGTGCTGATGGTCATATCAAATTATTGTTTCACGAATGTATGAATAATAGCAAAAATAAGGCTTTTGACCTCCACATAGTTTTATATATTTTTTTCGAAATATTTGCCAACAAAAAACTTTACCATAAATTTGCACAGCTTTTTGGCCTATGGTGTAACTGGCAACACGTCTGATTTTGGTTCAGAAGAGTCTAGGTTCGATCCCTAGTAGGCCAACAGAAAAAGAGATTACAAAATTGTAATCTCTTTTTTGTTTTGTATTTCGCAATCAAAAATAGAGTAATCCCTTTGCCGATGAAAAGCTTAGTGAAAAACGGGGGGATTTTAATCGTCACTACTTTTTAGGTTTAAAATTGTTTTTCCATTATGGAAGCTACCCATATTGATAAATTGCTAGTTTCCAGGTGATTTAATATATTTGGAATAGCGTTTTTAATTGCTAAAAGATCAGTGGAACTTTGTAAATGAATGATTGATGAAAGATTTGAAATACTTAATGTCCTACACCATTCCACTAAGCGCCCTTGTGGCCTTGGAGATACAAGGGTGGTTTTCTTATGCCACTGTGATCTATGCATTTGGTTTGATTCCCATTTTAGAGTTGTTGTTACATACTCAAAATCAACCCTATACCGAAGCACAAGTTTCGAGTCGATTGTCGAATCGATGGTTTGATTGGATGCTCTATCTGAACCTTCCCATGGTCTATGGCATTTTGATTTATGGTATGTATACTTTGGTAAACGACCCTCTTTCAAACTTTGAAATTACTGGTTTGATTTTGAGTTTGGGGATCATTTTGGGTACCAACGGCATTAATGTGGCGCATGAACTGGGACATCGTACCACCAAATCGGAGCAATTTTTATCCAAAGTATTGCTTTTGCCTTCTCTTTACATTCATTTTTTTGTGGAACACAACTATGGACATCACAAAAATGTAGCGACCATAGAAGACCCAGCTACGGCGCGAAAAAACCAAACGGTTTACGGTTTTTGGATCAGCTCTGTTTTGGGACAATACCAGAATGCATGGAAGGTACAGGGTAAGCTTCTCCGCAATCATAATGCTTCTTTTTTCTCCCTCCAAAACAACATGCTTTACGGACTGCTGGTGGAGTTATTATACTTATTAACTATATTTATTAATGTTGGATGGATCGGCTTGAGTTATGCCATCGCCATTGCTGTGGTTTCGGTGCTTCTTTTGGAAACAATCAACTATATAGAGCATTACGGACTCCTCAGAAAGATGGTCAACGGCAGGTATGAGCGGGTGAGGACCTATCATTCGTGGAATTCTGATCATGTGGTGGGCAGAATCGTGCTTTATGAATTGACCCGGCACAGCGATCATCATTACCGTGCCTCCAAGAAATATCAAATTTTAGAAAGCAAAGACGAAAGCCCTCGACTTCCTTTTGGCTATCCCACTTCCATGCTCATTGCCTTGGTACCGCCCCTTTGGTTCAATCTTATGAATCCAAAACTTCAGACAACTGCTCACTCAGATTGATCCGTTTGATCAAGCCAGTAAATCTTTGACAACATGGCCATGGACATCGGTTAATCTGTAACGCCTTCCCTGGTGTTTGAAGGTTAATTTTTCGTGATGGATGCCCATAAGATGCAGCAGGGTAGCCTGAAAATCATGAACGTGCACGGGATTTTCAACGACATTATAACTGAAGTCGTCCGTTTTTCCATAAACAAAGCCTTTTTTCACCCCAGCTCCTGCCATCCACATGGTAAAACAACCTGGATGGTGATCCCTGCCGTAGTTGTCCGCCGTCAGTCGTCCTTGGGAGAAACTGGTTCTGCCAAACTCTCCCCCCCAAATGACCAAGGTGTCTTCTAATAGGCCTCTTTGCTTTAAATCTTTAATCAATCCAGCCGTGGCTTGATCTGTGGCTTGTGCTTGTTTTTTAATTTGTGAAGGTAGATTACCGTGTTGGTCCCATCCTGTATGATAGAGCTGGATGAATTTAACATCCCTTTCGGCCAATCGACGGGCTTGCAAACAATTGGCGGCATAGGTTCCTGGAATTTTAGCTTCCTCACCATACAGATCATAAATGTATTGGGGTTCCTCATTTAGATTCAAGGCATCTGGAACTGATTGTTGCATTCTGTAGGCCATCTCGTATTGTTTGATCTGAGATAAAATCTTGGGATCATGATAACTATCGTATTGCAAATGGTTTAGTTCACTGATATAATCAATGGTCTTTTTTCGATCATTATGATCTACCCCATGTGGATTGTTCAAGTACAATACGGGATCCTTACCCGATCTTAACTGCACTCCTTGGTGGTGAGAGGGAAGAAATCCATTACTCCAGGAAGCAGAATTAAGAGGCTGTGCTCCCGAATGGGATTTGGATACCAATACTATAAATTCGGGTAAATCTTTATTGTCACTTCCAAGACCGTAACTCAACCAAGATCCTATGGAGGGCCTACCGGTGAGCTGAGAGCCTGTTTGGACAAACATCACCGCAGGTTCGTGGTTGATGGCTTCGGTGTACATCGACCGGATGATGCAAAGCTCATCTGCTATCGCAGCCGTATAGGGAAAAAGTTCGCTTACCCACGCCCCAGATTGGCCGTATTGCTTGAAGTCATAAATGGACTTAACCAATGGGTAGGACGTTTGACCCTCTACCATCCCCGAGTTTCTTTGCGTTTGCTTGATGGAAGGTGGAATTTCCTGACCATGCCATTTTGATAGGGCAGGCTTGTAATCATAGGTCTCTATCTGGGAGGGCCCCCCACTTTGGAACAGATAAATAACGCGTTTGGCTTTTGGGATAAAATGAGGCAACTGTCCTTTGATAGGATTCATCAAGTTTTGCGCAGAGGCAATCCCCGGAGACAAAAGAGAAGAAAGCGCAATGGATCCAAAGCCAAGGGATGATTTCTTCAGAAAATCTCGCCGAGTGGTACTTTCTAGTTTATGTTTTGAAAAATCATCCATGTGCTGTTGATTAGTTTATGGTTATGGCTTCAGCCGTATTCATTATTCCACTTGCCACAGAGGCCAGTGCAGCAGTTTCAACAAAATTCAGTTGGCGATTCAGTGGTTTTTCTCCCGTTTGCAGATAAGCAATGGCCTTGTTTGGATTTTTTGAAAACTTATCTTTTTCCTCTCTGTAAAATCGCTTTAGGGTCTCCAATTCTCTTGATTGAATCTTTCTACCGGTAACTGTTCTGAAAAGGATATTCAATTTAATATCGAGTTGCTTTCCACTGGTTTTCATCACATTTTCGGCCAGTCCCCTAGCCGCTTCTATGTATTGGGGGTCATTCAATAACAATAGGGCTTGAAGTGGGCTGCTGGTCAATGTTCGTTTTACGGAACATAGGTCGCGATTGGGGGTATCAAAAATGAGCATTGCAGGAGGGGGGGCCGACCGTTTCCAAAAGGTATAAAGGCTTCTTCTGTAGAGGCCATCTCCTTTTTCGTTTGGGTACCGATACCTCCAACTTTTATCACTCAAGTCCCATAGTCCCTCAGGTTGATAGGGATAGACACTCTTCCCTCCTATTTTGGGCACCAAAAGTCCACTGATTTTTAAGACATTGTCGCGAATCATTTCGGCAGTCATTCTGTAACTGGGGCCCCTGGCAAGAAAAAGGTTATCCGGGTCGATCGTTTGCAATTCCTCTCTTTTTTTTGAGGCTTGCTGAAAGGTAGCGGAAAGTAAAATCTTTTTATGAAGTTGGTGAATGTCCCACTGGTTTTCGATAAAATATTGTGACAACCAATCCAATAGTTGGGGGTGTATGGGCAATTGGCCCTGATTTCCCAGGTCATCAGGAGTGGAAGTGAGTCCATTCCCAAAATGCATTTGCCAAATCCTATTGACAAACACCCGAGCAGTTAGAGGATTTTTTGGGTCAAAAAGCCATTTTGATAATCCCATTCGATTTTTAGGCAGGTCTTTATCAAAGGACAAAATAACCTCAGGGGTGTTGGGAAAGACCGCGACTCCTTTGTCATCATATACGCCTCTGTTGAGGACAAAGGTGGGCCTGGGCGGGTGAACATCTCCCATGATCATCAATTCGGGAATCGGATCAATGGTCTCGGTCAATTTTTTTCTCAACCTAAGGAGGTCTTGATTTAATTGCTGATTGGAAGATTCTACATTTCTGAAAAAATATTCCCTGTAAAGTTCTTTTTCATGTACAAGGTCAGCATCCCTAGCTTTATTGAAAAACTCAGGATCATTTTCATAGGCGACCTCGAGTGCTGTTAGGGTTCTTTTATAAATTTTTAATGCAGCAAAACCTCCACCGCTAAATGCCTTGAGCTTGTGACTGGAACCAATCTTAAAGCCTTCAAATCCATAGGTATGGATGTCTGGTTCAAACAATATGGACTTATAGAGTTTGTCTCCTCTTCTTTGTACATTAACCTTTTTTCCATCGAGATACATTTGAATCCCCCCAACAGTTCCGCTGCCGTCATAGGTTATGCTCACCCGAGTCCACTTTTTGGGAGGAATCGGGTCAAAGGTTTCGACTTCAATGGCGTTTTGTGGCCATGATCTGGCCATGATGAATTGGAGCTTATTGTCCTTTATAAAAAATGAATACCCCTTGAGGCCCAATCGAATTTGCTCACAGTGACCAAAAACAATTGATTCTTGCTCTTTATGATCGGCGAAGATGGAAAATGAAAGGGTGAATGGATCGGTCTGATCAAACCAACCTATCTTTTCAGGAAGCCTCATTTGGGTATATTCATTGATAAGGAATCCTTTTTTCTTTGGACTTTGATCCATAACAGGCTCTCGAAGCGTTGCTGGTTTTTGTCCACGAATCCGACTGGGACTTGAGAAAGACTTGTCGGTTTTGGGAAGCAGTTGATCAAAAGGATAATCCGCTACCAATTCCTTGTTGAAGTTCTCAATGATGGTCTGGTTGGCTGCATCTTTTTCGGCATACCAATCTTCAAATAAAGTTTCCTTCTGAGCCTTATTCTGCTGTATTTTTTGTTTTTGAAGGTGGAGATCATTGTTGATGTAATCAATTAAGATTTCTTGCTCTTTATTGGTAAGAAGCAAAGCGGGACCCGCAACCTGTCCTGGCCCGTATGCTGCATGTCCTATTTCATTAGTGCTGTTAAAAAAACTAGACATTTCATAAAAATTCTTTTGACTGATGGGGTCATATTTGTGGTCATGGCAACGGGCACATTCCATGGTCATGCCCAAAAAAGCTTTGCCAAAGGTAACCGTCCGGTCAGCGACATATTCAGTCCGGTATTCTTCAAAGATGATCCCTGCCTCTGAATTTTTTTTATGGAGGCGATTGAAGGCCGTTGCAATTTTGCTGGATTGATCCGCGTTGGGAATCAAGTCTCCTGCCAGCTGATGGGTTACAAAGTTTTTATAGCTCATGTTGCTATTAAAGGCATTGATTACCCAATCCCTCCAGGGGCTAAAATCTCTGTGTTTGTCGTCCAAATAGCCATCGGAATCTGAATAACGAGCGACGTCCATCCATTCCGCCGCCATTCTTTCCCCATAATGCGGTGACTGAAGCAGTCGGTCAATCAGTTGCTCATAGGCAAAGGGAGATTCATCGGCCAGAAAAGAATCAATTTCTTCCAAGCTCGGCGGAAGCCCAGTGAGGGTAAAACTTAAGCGACGAATTAAGGTTTCTTTGTTTGCCTTGTCGGAGGGCGTTAGTTGGAGTTCGTCTAATTTTTTTTTTACAAAATAGTCGATTTCATTTTCTACCCAAGTATCATCCAGGGGAATGGGTGCATTGTTTTTTTCAATTCGAATAAAGGACCAATGGGGTTTGTATTTGGCTCCTTGATCAATCCACTTTAAAATTTTTGCTTTTTCTGTATCCGACAGTCTTAAATGAGTCTCGGGTGGGGGCATTTGAATTTCGGGATCTTGAGAAAACAAACGATTGGGAATTTCGGATTTTACATCATCGATGGTTAGGACTTCCGCATCGTTTCTCGGTAATTGGTTTTTGTCGAAATCCAATCTTAAGTTGGCTTTTCTGTTGTCGGCATCAGGGCCATGGCAGGAAAAGCATTTATCAGACAGTATGGGTTTGACGTGGTAGTTATAGTCAATTTTATCGGGTAACTTTGAAATTTCGTGCACCACTTGCTCTGGTATGGGGTTCTTGCATCCGATGGCAAACCAAACCATCGATAACAAACATCCAATCTTCTTAAGAAGTAAAAGGCGCATTTAAAATTATTTTGCTAAACAATTTAGTCAAAAAAACTTTATTTTGAGTATTTGCTTTTATGAATTAGGCGCATAAAAAAAGCCTGCAAATCATACAGGGTTTTCTACTTTAACAATAAACAATTATTGTTTGTTATTTAGCAAACCATAATTTAGTTGCCATGTTATCAGGTCCTTGTTTTGCCACAGCAGCATTTACATTAGCACCGTTTGAACTGTAAGTACTTGTGCCATATCCTAACCTTTGAGCCTGCAGGCCATTCAATTCACCAGCAAAACTGATTATATCGTCATTATCTGAGGTTATAACTGCTGAAGCAGGATATCCAGTATCTCTGACAATAGCCCACCCTTCGTAACCATTGGTGTAGTTAACTAACCAACGCTGGGTAGCTATTTTCTCTAGCTTTTCCTCAGAAGATCCAGTTAATGAACCCATATTAGACGACAAAAATTCAGCTGTAGGAGCTTTTTCCCAAATAGCCATTGCTTTTTCCAAGCCTAGTTGATAGTATGCATTAGCATCACCTGAGGCGAGTCCTTTAACAATTGCCTCTGCTATCATAAAATGTGAATCAGCAGATGTCATTAAAATTGTTGGGAATAATGGCTTACCTTGATTTGTCTTTTGTGTAATTATGTCCGCTGGATCCGAAAACATTTCAGCAGGCATGTATCCTTTTAACTTTGGACTTAATCTTGAGGGCAAGCCAAC
>JAQCBK010000028.1 GCA_027621505.1 Bacteroidota bacterium
CTGGCACCTCTCCAATTGCGAAATGCAAATGTAATTCTTAAGTCCAAACAAAACAATAGTTTTTTTGAAAGAAGCTATTCTGGGTACTCAACCCTGAGGTGATAAACATTTATCAACTTCTTAGAGAGTACCTTTTTAACCGTTTCAATCTCTGATAGGGTTATGTTGCAATCATTGAATTGTTTTTCATCAATTTGTTTGTTTATGATCGTATCTACGAACTGTTGAATTTTATCAACGGTAGGTTCCCGAAGGCTCTTTGAGGCGGCTTCTACAGAGTCGGCCATCATCAAAATGGCAGTTTCTTTAGAAAAAGGCCTTGGGCCGGGGTAACGAAAATCTTTTTCGTCGACCTCCTCTCCACTCTCCTGTGCTTTCTTATAGAAATAATAAACCCACGAATCGCCATGATGGGTTCTTATAAAATCAATGATTCGATCTGGAAGTTTTGCCTTTTTGGCCATTTTAATCCCCTCAGCGACATGGTCAATGATGATTTTGGCACTTTGATCCGGTGCCATTTCTTCATGGGGAGAAACACTTCCTGTTTGATTTTCCGAAAAATAGGTGGGAGCACTCATTTTTCCAATGTCGTGATACAAAGCCCCAACCCTTACCAACAGAGCGTTGGCACCAATCTCATTGGCCGCAGTCTCAGCCAAATTGGCTACCTGAAGTGAATGGTGAAAAGTTCCTGGTGCACGATCAGAAATTTCTTTCAGCAACTTTGAATTGGTGTCAGATAGTTCAAGCAGCGAAACGTCTGAAACCAATTTAAACAAGCGTTCGAATAAATAAATCAGCGGTTGGGCAAACAAAGTCAACAAGCCATTGAGAAGAAATAATCCAATGACCTTAAAATCGAGTGTAGAAATATTACCCTCGTGAATAATTGTAAAGGCAATATACCCTACCAAATAAACCAAAACGATTCTTCCAACAGTGATAAATAAATTGGCACGATTTTGCAATTGTGTAATCGACAAAATGGTTACTATACCAACCAGCAGTTGTAGGAACAAAAATTCAAAGCTATTGGGAACGATAAATCCCAAGTTCAAAATGGTGATCATATGGGTAAACAGAGCCAGTCTGGGGTCAAAAAATGTTTTTAAGATTAAGGGAAGAATACAAATAGGAACAGCATATAAAAACTGAACATCAAAATTTATCACCAAAGTGGTTAGGCCAATCATTCCAACCATATTCAGGAAAATGAAAGAAATCTCTTTGTTATCCTCAAAAATAGTAGGCCTATAGTTGCTGATAAACAAAACCAATGACATAAAAGTCAACACCACTAAAATGGTATAGCCAAACAGGATCCAATAGTAATTGTATTCATTCCATAATTGTGAGGCATATTCTTCTTTGAGAGAGAGTAGCATCTGTAACTTTTCTCCCTCAACCACCTCACCTTGGTCTATAATGATTGAACCTTTTTGAACAAAACCTCTATAAATCGAAATATCATCAAGAGATTCATTTAAGGCATTATTGGTGAATTTTTCATCTAGAGAAATATTGGGCTGAACTACTTCAAAGAATAACTTGTAAAATTGATCAAGATAGTCTTGAAATTCAGTGTTTTGAGTAAGTATTTCTAATTTTTGTCGAAGTTCCTCAATTTTAACAAATTCGTTCCTATCAACAGTGGATTCGTTATTTCCTTGAATCAAAAAAACACTTTTCCCCCCTTGGTGCTCAAATCCCAATGGCAAAACACCATAGGCATAGATTTCCTTCAGAATGCGGTTTCCAAAATCATATAATCTACTGTAGGATTCACTTGAAACAGGGCGGTTAAAAAAGTTGGAGTATTGGGTCGTATAGGAGCGACTGACTTGCTCAATGATGTCAGCATTTGCTCTGTAATAGGGAGAATTGGAGTTAATGATGGCTTGCCTTTCTTCCTCCAGTTCAACATCTGACTTCAAAACAGAAAAATCAAATGGTGCATACAAAGTAGTATACTGCCAAGGTTTTCCTTTTTGAAATTCATATTTGAAAGTGGCCCCTTTGGGAAAAAGATAAACAATCAAAAAACTACAGGTGGCCAATAAGATGCCTTTGTAAATCAGATTTTGATTGGTCAGTAAAAAGCGCCAAAAGTTTTTCAAGATTTATACCATTACGAAATCAAATTTAAGGAAATAAGACGCTTCACATCTGAATTTAAAACATGTATTTAGAAAAATATGCAATCAATTTGATTATTTTTGACGGTATAAATTAGCTTTTAATGGGAATACTAACCCTTTTGTAAATTAACCGATTTGGAATACGGTATCTGCCATTTGGGAATGATTCCCTTACGAAAAGAAAACAGCCACAAGAGTGAAATGGTATCTCAAATCCTTTACGGGGAGTGTTACAAAATCATTGAAAAGCGAAAAGGGTGGAAAAAAGTCAGGCTGGAATGGGATGGCTATGAAGGATGGATCGACCAAAACCAGATTTTCGAGTTGGCTCAGGAACAATACCAAAACATAACCGAGTCAGCACTAAAAGTATCCACTGATTTGGTCAATTACATTGCCAATCAGGATCAAATGTTATTTCCTGTGCTAATCGGCAGTGATCTTCGGGGGCTAAAAGTTTTAAATCATCAATTTGAAGGGGAATCTGTAAAACCAAAAAAAATAAAAAAATTGTTGGCAAAAACAGCTTATTTATTTCTCAATGCACCCTATCTATGGGGGGGGAGGAATTTGTTGGGAATTGATTGCTCAGGATTTACACAAATCGTTTATAAGATCAACGGTATCCCCTTGGATAGAGATGCTAGCCAACAAGCGCTTCAGGGACAAACCCTAAGTTTTATTGAAGAAAGTGAAGCCGGTGATTTGGCATTTTTCGACGACCCAGAGGGCAATATCACCCATGTAGGTTTACTATTGGAGGATCACCATATCATTCATGCCTCTGGATGTGTAAGAATTGATAGAATCGATCAATCCGGTATTTTCAACAGTGAGACACAAAGCCACACCCACAAACTACGCTTTATCAAAAAAATGATATAAAAAAACCTCCCGAAGGAGGTTTTTTATAATGTAGAATTCTTATTTAATTAAGAAGTGCTTTCATCTCTTTGAAACCCTCTGTATCCCCCAAAGTTCCATAGATATTCATCAATGTTTTGATGGCGTCAACGTTGTTACTAATTTCAATCAATGATTTTAGAATAGGAACACACTCTTTGTAGATTTCCTCACGTTTAGTTTTTAGCTTGTCATACTTGGCATTGTCTGCAGCAGACGTTCCCAAGCTATTCATTTCTTCAACGATTTTTTGCTCCCCCTCAAGAATGAGTGCCACCAAGTTCAGATACGCGTTTTCAAAGTTTGGATCAATTTCTATGGCCTTCTCATAATATTTTCTTGCAGCCTCCTTTTCTCCCAAATCCGAGGTTACGACGGCGAGATTATAATACAAATTGGCATTGTTGGGATCCTGAGCAATGGCCTCGCTCATCAATTCTTGGAATTTTGCTTTTTCATCCAATTGAATGTAGATATTGGCCTCTGTCAAAATTAAATTCAGATCGTTAGGATCTGAAAGTCGGGCCTCTTTTACTGCATCCATTGCCTTCTCGTTGTCCCCTAATTGGGCGTATATTAAAGCAATATTTTTAACGATTTCAGGAAATTTAGATTCTGTTTCCTCCTCTCTATGGCCTTCATATTCTTTTGATTTTTTATAAAGATTGTATTCAGACTCCGTAACCTCAATTTCATTACCAGACGATTTTTCAGTTACAAAGAATTTTTTTTCAATCCCTGTGTAATTCATATCTTTCAATTGATTGTAGTAATCCAAAGCCACTTCGAAAATTTCGGCATTGACAGCACTGGATGCGGCATAGTAAAGATAATCCTTGTTGACCTCTGGATCAATGGTGTAGGCCAGGTACAATTTATGGGTTGAAGATTTAAAATCACCATTGTTATTGTCATCAATCGCACTGTTGACAATATCTGCGGACAATAGGGTCAATTGCTGCTTTACATCAGCTTGGATTTCCGCTACTTCATTGAGCCCATTATAAAGAGCGAGTGCTGCTTCAAATTCTTTGTTTTTTTGCGCAATTTTACCCTTTAAAAACTCATACCTTGGTTTGATCTTTGGGTCAGCATTTGCCAAAATAGATTCAGATTCCGTAAGAATCTGTGAAGCTCCAGCAATATCTCCCTCGTCGAATAATTTCTCTGCTTTTCGGAACTCCTTTTTTTGGGAAAAACCAAAGTTAATGAGCAACATAAAAGCCAATAAAGCGATTTTTTTCATCAGTTCTAATTCAGTTAGTTTATTTTTAAAAATTATATAAGGGCAAAAATAAGATTTGTTATGAATTATTCAACAATTGTATCGCCCTGAACATCAATATCTGAAATATCCTCTACGTCCTCATCGTCTTTCATTACTTTGGCAACGGCAGCAATGGAGTCATCTTCTCTTAGGTTGATCAGTTTAACTCCTTGCGTTGCACGGCCCATTACCCTGAGGTCAGAAACTCCCATCCGGATGGCAATCCCCGATTTGTTGATAATCATCAAATCATCTTGATCGGTTACATTTTTAATAGTAACCAATGAACCCGTTTTATTGGTAACCGAGATGGTTTTGACTCCTTTTCCTCCTCTGTTGGTGATTCTGTAGTCATCGAGGTCGGACCTTTTTCCGTAACCATTTTCTGAAACCACTAAAATATTGGTGTCCATATCATTGACAGAAACCATTCCAACAACTTCGTCATTTGCATCGGCAAGAGTGATTCCTCTAACGCCAGAAGCTCCACGCCCCATAGGACGGGTTTTACTTTCTTCAAATCGAATGGCTTTGCCAGACCTAACTGCCAAAAGAATCTGGCTGTTTCCGTTGGTCAATTTAGCCTCTAACAATTCATCCTCATCCTTGACGGTAATGGCATTGATTCCATTGGCTCTGGGACGGGAATATTGTTCTAAACTTGTTTTCTTAACCTGTCCCTTTTTAGTGGCCATGATCACATAATGATTGTTGATGTACTCCTCATCTCTAAGGTCTTGGGTACAAATAAATGCCTTTACTCTGTCGTCTTGTTCAATATTGATCAAGTTTTGGATGGCACGACCTTTTGAAATTCTGGAGCCCTCTGGGATTTCATAAACACGCATCCAAAAACATTTTCCTTTTTGAGTAAAAAACAACATGTATTGGTGATTTGTGCCTATAAAAAGGTTTTCAAGAAAGTCTTCATTTCTTGTTGTGGACGCTTTTTGTCCAACCCCTCCCCTGTTTTGAGTTTTATAATCAGATAGGGGGGTCCTTTTAATATAGCCTGCATGGGAAATGGTTATCACCATCTTATCATCAGGGATCATATCCTCTATACTGAAATTTCCTCCAGCATATTCGATTTTAGATCGCCTCTCATCCCCATATTTCTCCTTGATCTGAAGCAACTCCTCTTTAATAAGATCCATCCTCCGATCCTTTTTATCGAGGATGTCTTTTAAATCGGAAATGGTAACCAACAGATCATCGTACTCAGTACGAAGCTTATCTTGTTCCAGACCGGTCAATTGTCTCAATCGCATTTCCACAATGGCCTTGGCTTGAATTTCGGAGAGTTCAAACTTCGCAATCAAGTTAGCTCTTGCTTCATCAGCATTGGAAGATCCTCTGATGATGGCAATCACTTCATCTATATTATCAGAAGCGATGATCAAACCCTTTAGTATGTGGGCTCGCTCCTCAGCTTTTCGGAGTTCAAATTTTGTTCTTCGAACGACTACATCATGACGGTGTTCAACAAAATAACGAATCAGTTCCTTTAGATTCAACAATTGAGGTCTGCCCTCAACCAAAGCAATGTTGTTCACGCTAAAAGAAGATTGTAGCGCTGTGAATTTATACAGTTTATTAAGAACGATATTTGGGATGGCATCTCGCTTGAGAACATACACTATTCGCATCCCATTCCTATCGGACTCGTCGCGTATGTTACTGATGCCCTCAATTTTTTTATCGTTTACCAATTCAGCGGTCTTTCGAATCATTTCCGCTTTGTTGACTTGGTAAGGGATTTCTGTCACAACAATACACTCTCGGTCTTTGACCATTTCAATATTGGCATTGCCACGCATGACCACTTTTCCCCTTCCAGTCAAAAACGCTTCTTTAACACCTTCATAGCCATAGATGATCCCCCCTGTAGGAAAATCGGGCGCTTTAATGGTTTCGATCAAAGTCTCAATGGAAATATCATTATCATTAATGTACTGAATGGTGCCATCTACAACTTCTGACAAATTGTGTGGGGGCATGTTCGTTGCCATTCCAACGGCTATTCCTGATGCTCCATTGATCAGTAAGTTGGGCACTCGAGTAGGAAGAACGGTGGGTTCTTCTAATGTATCGTCAAAATTAAGCTGAAGGTCAACCGTATCCTTATCGATGTCTGCCAATAGATCTTCAGAAATTTTCTTCATCCTGGCCTCTGTGTACCGCATGGCAGCTGGGCTATCGCCATCAATAGAGCCAAAATTTCCTTGACCATCGACCAGCAGATAACGCAAGCTCCACTCCTGAGCCATTCTGACCATGGTATCGTAAACTGAGCTATCCCCATGAGGATGATATTTTCCAAGTACCTCACCCACGATTCTTGCGGATTTTTTATGAGCTGAATTGGCTCTTATTCCTAATTCATGCATTCCAAAAAGAACCCTACGGTGAACTGGTTTTAATCCATCACGGACATCAGGTAGTGCACGTGACACAATGACAGACATTGAATAATCAATGTATGCCGACTTCATCTCATCCTCAATATTGATAGGAATTAATTTTTCTCCGTCAATCATTTTTAAATATTTACGTACTGGCTAAAATACGCTAACACGCCATCTATATTGAGATTTATGCAATAAATTTTACCAAATTTATCAACATGGTAATATTGATATTTACTGTTTAAATTTTGTAATTGGCATTTTGTCAAATGATATTTTTTTTGTCTATTAGCTGTAAGTTTTGGTATATTTTTTGATAAATGTATTCAGGTAAATAATTATCAACATGGATGACAACTTTTCACCAAGGGTTAAAGATGTGATTTCCTACAGCAAAGAAGAGGCACTCAGATTGGGCCATAATTCTATAGGAACTGAACATCTCATGCTGGGGATTTTACGTGATGGAGGAGGAAAAGCTGTTTCGATTTTAAAATCAATCGAGATTGATTTAGAGGAATTGAGGCGTAAGGTAGAGATACTCAACCCTGCCGTGATCGAAAATTCACAAACCATCAACAACAAGAAAAATTTGCACCTCACCCGCCAAGCAGAGCGCGCATTAAAAACAACATTCCTTGAGGCTAAACTCTTCCAGAGTGATATCATCAACACGGCACATTTGCTCCTTTGCATTCTCAGGAATGAAAATGACCCTACTACAAAACTACTACTGAAACTCAATATTGACTACGACCTCGTCAAAGAACAATTTAAATTAATGATCGCCAGTGATGATCAAAATTATATGGACATCCCCTCTGCCTCTTCATTCCCCGAAGAAAAAGACGAGGAGGGAGAATCTGGAAAAGAAAACCCTTTCATTCCCACTACAGAGTCCAGAGTAAATGTCAAATCCAAAACTCCTGTTCTGGATAACTTTGGACGAGACATCACTTCCCTTGCCGAAAAAAACAAGTTGGACCCCGTCATCGGCAGGGAAAAAGAAATAGAGAGAGTATCTCAAATTTTGAGCAGAAGGAAAAAGAACAATCCGCTACTCATTGGTGAACCTGGTGTGGGTAAATCAGCTATTGCCGAAGGTTTAGCGCTTCGCATCATCCACAAAAAAGTTTCAAGGGTACTCTATGGAAAGAGAGTGGTCTCTCTCGACTTGGCCAGCCTAGTGGCTGGAACCAAGTACCGAGGTCAGTTCGAGGAACGAATGAAAGCGGTGATGAATGAATTGGAAAAAAATGACAACATCATCCTTTTTATAGATGAGATCCATACCATCGTTGGAGCGGGTGGGGCGACAGGAAGTTTGGATGCCTCCAATATGTTTAAACCTGCCCTTGCCAGAGGCGAAATTCAATGTATTGGTGCAACCACCCTTGACGAATATCGTCAAAATATCGAAAAAGATGGTGCGCTGGAAAGGAGATTTCAAAAAGTTTTGGTTGAAGAGACAACTGAGGAGGAAACACTCGAGATTTTAAGAAACATCAAGGATAAGTACGAAAATCATCACAACGTTTCCTATACCGATGATGCGCTAAAAGCCTGTGCTGAACTCACTTCTCGCTACATGACTGATCGTTATCTCCCAGACAAAGCCATTGATGCACTGGATGAGGCCGGATCTCGCGTTCACATCAACAATATGAATGTACCTGATGAGATCATCAAACTGGAAGAAGAACTTGAAAAAGTCAAAGAACATAAAAATTCAGTCGTTAAAAAACAGAAATATGAAGAGGCTGCCAAGCTCAGAGACGACGAGAAACGTGTAGAAAAAACCCTAATCGAAGCTCAAGAAAGATGGCAAGAGGACTCCAAACTCAACCGAGTTACAGTGAATGAAACCCACATTGCCGATGTTGTGTCCATGATGACCAATATCCCAGTCAATAAAATTGTCAAAAGCGAGAAAAACAAGCTTGCACACCTAACTGACAGCATTGGAGAAAAAATCATTGGCCAAAAAGAAGCCGTTGAAAGGGTCGTCAGGGCCATTCAAAGAAACAGGGCAGGACTTAAAGACCCTGATCGTCCCATAGGTTCTTTTATTTTCCTCGGTCAAACTGGGGTAGGAAAAACACAACTTGCTAAAATTCTAGCCAAGGAAATTTTCGATTCTGAAGAAAATCTCATCCGCGTGGACATGAGTGAGTATATGGAAAAATTTGCCATTTCACGTCTTATTGGAGCCCCCCCTGGATATGTCGGATATGAGGAAGGGGGACAACTCAGTGAAAAGGTAAGACGTCGACCCTACTCCGTAATTTTACTCGATGAAATCGAAAAAGCACACCCCGATATCTTCAACATTTTACTGCAAGTTTTGGACGATGGCTTTTTGACGGACAGTCTCGGTCGTAAGATCAACTTCCAAAACACCATCATCATCATGACCTCAAATATTGGTGCGAGACAAGTAAAAGATTTTGGCACTGGGGTTGGTTTTGAAACATCCAATATGAAGTCTCAGGCTTCTGATATTGAAAGAGGAGTAATTGAAAGTGCATTGAAAAAAACTTTCGCTCCTGAGTTTCTAAATCGTGTAGACGATATCGTAATATTCAATACCCTTGAAAAGGAAGATATTGATAAAATTGTTGAAATTGAGTTGGCTAAACTAACAAAAAGGGTTGAAAAACTTGGTTTCAAAATAACGCTCACTAAGGCGGCCAAGGTTTTTATCGCTGATAAAGGCTATGATAAAAAATATGGTGCTAGACCACTCAACAGGGCCATCCAAAAATACATTGAGGATTTATTGGCAGAAAGTGTGGTCAACAACAAAATTGAAGATGATGACGAAATCATCATTGACCATAGCAAGGGCAAAGAAAAACTTCACATTCAACATTCGGAAGAAAAATAAAACGTTCCGCTAAAATGGGAAAAACCATCGATTTAAGATGGTTTTTTTTGTGTTTTGTCCCCTTTAAAAATTATCCCAAAAAATTTTAAAGCTGGTTGTTTTGTGATATTTTTGCAGTAATGATGAAGATTAAGAAAACAAACAGCTCCCTTTTCTACAACGCTGGGTCAAAGAACAGTACCAATTCCCTTACTACTTTGACCATGACCACCCCTTTGGGGGGAGATCATCACATATAATATTATGACAGCCTGTCTTCAAATCTTTGAAACAAAGTTCAAAATTTCAACCCACTCACATCCGATTTCCGTTACCCATTCAGTGGATCGGACATAAAGAAAAAATAAAATGAAAGTTTTAAAATTTGGTGGAACATCCGTAGCGAATTCTGATAGTCTAACAAATGTTCTCGATATTATTAAACAACAAGAAGGGCCAGTAGCCGTTGTCGTTTCCGCATTGGGAGGGATTACCGATTTGCTTACTGATATGCTTTCATTTGCTCAATATGGGGATACCTCCTATAAAAAACTACTTTTGGAAATTGAAAGTCGCCATCTTGAAATCATTAAAAAATTTGTTCCCATTGAATTTCAAAGTGCAATCATAAGCTTTCTCAAAAAAAACATCAATGAGTTAGAGTCTCGTTTGGATGCCATCCAACTGCTGAATGAGGCCACGCCAAAAAATAATGCCACCATTTTATCCTATGGTGAAATACTTTCAAGCAATATTATTTATGAAGCCCTCAAATACAATGAAATAAACGCTACACTCAAAGACAGCAGGGAGCTAATCAAAACTGAGACGCACAATGGAAAAGTAATCGTAGATCACGAGTTTTCTGATAAAGCCATAAGAAACCATTTCCAAAACAATACAGCTGATGTTGTCCTGCTTCCAGGATTTATTGCAAGCAACAATAAGGGAGAAACCACGATATTGGGAAGGGGTGGCTCTGACTATTCGGCTGCGATCATTGCCAGTGCCCTAGGAGCTGATGTTTTGGAAATATGGACCGATGTTAGCGGAATGTATACGGCAGATCCCAAAATTGTAGCTCAGGCCAAACCGATTGATAAATTAAGTTATTACGAGGCAATGGAATTGTGCCACTTTGGTGCCAAAGTAATCTATCCCCCTACCCTTCAACCCCTGATTGAAAAGAACATTCCCATCACCATTAAAAACACTTTTGCCCGGGATGAAAAAGGAACAATAGTTGATAATAGTCCAATGATTGAGAATGGTGAAATTGTCAAGGGAATCAGCCACATTGACAAGGTCGCATTGATCAATTTGGAAGGCAGCGGAATGATTGGTATCACGGGTTTTTCAAAAAGGTTCTTTGAGGCCTTATCTGAAGAAAATATCAATGTGATCATGATCACCCAAGCCTCCTCAGAGTACTCAATCTGTATTGCTGTAAAAGAGGAAGAAGCCACGAAAGCCAAAAAAGTAATTGATCAAAAATTCAGTTTTGAAATCACAGCCAACAAAGTAAATCCAGCACAGATCGAAAAGGATATGGTCAATGTCGCCGTAGTTGGGGAAAAAATGAAAGATCATCAAGGCATCAGTGGGCGACTTTTTAGCAGCTTGGGAGCCAATAACATTAATATCAGAGCCATTGCTCAAGGGGCTTCAGAAAGAAATATTTCCATTATCATCGACAAAAAAAATGTTATAAAAGCTATCAACACCCTTCATGAAAGTTTCTTTGAAGCGCAAATTAAAGAGTTGAATCTCTTTGTGACCGGTGTGGGAAATGTGGGAAGTAAACTTTTGGAACAAATTGAAAAACAAACGGAGTATTTAATTGAAAATCTGAGGTTAAAAATTCGGGTCATTGGTATTTCCAATTCCCGAAAAATGATTTTGGGGGACGATGCCATCGATTTGTCTCAATGGAAATCAATGCTTGAGGAGAGCAAAACCCCAGCCGATATGGACTTGTTTTTTGAACATGCCAAAAAACTCAATCTTAGGAACAGTATTTTTGTTGACAATACCGCCAGTGAAATCATTGCCTATGAATACGCAAGGTACCTCAACAACAATATAGGAGTGGTGACCTGTAATAAAATTGCAGCGGCAGATGAACTGAACAATTATCTCAACCTAAAGAAAATATCGAGGAAATTTGGCAGTCCTTATCTATTTGAGACCAATGTAGGGGCAGGATTACCCATCATCGATACTTTAAACAATTTAATCGCCTCTGGAGATCAAATCATTAAAATACAAGCCGTATTGTCGGGCAGTTTGAATTTTGTATTCAACCACTTTAAAAAAGACAGCTCATTCCACGACGTGGTTTTAGCGGCACAGCAAAAAGGCTTTACAGAACCCGATCCAAAAATCGATCTCAGTGGAATTGATGTAGCGCGAAAGATTTTGATCTTAGCTCGAGAAAGTGGGATGAATATTGAACTGAGTGAAATTGAAAATGAATCTTTTTTACCTCAAGAGTGTCTGGACACAAAAGACAACAAATCATTCTTTGAGTCACTATTAAAACACAGCCAACACTTTGAGAAAATGTTGGAGCAAGCAGATCGAGAAAATGCAAAAATGAAATATGTTGCTCAGCTCGAGAACGGAAAAGCAAAAGTAGGCATCCAATTGATCAAAGAAGGACACGATTTTTACAATTTGGAAGGAAGTGATAATATCATACTTTTCTACACCAATCGATACAAGGAACAACCCTTAATAGTTAAGGGAGCTGGAGCTGGAGCCGATGTAACGGCATCGGGTATTTTTGCTGATATAATTAGAATAGGAAAACAATAAGATGGAGGAAATTAAAATTTTTGCTCCTGCCAGTGTGGCAAATGTTTCCTGTGGATTCGACGTTTTGGGATTCTGCCTCGATCCTGTAGGGGATGAGATGATCATCCGAAAAACAGCATCTAAAGGGGTTAAAATTTCCAAAATCGAAGGGCAAGATCTTCCCTATGATGTCAATAAAAACGTGGCAGGTGTCGCCGCACTGGCTCTCCTCAATGCCCATCCTTGCGACCATGGTTTTGAAATCGAAATCTACAAAAAAATCAAAGCGGGCAGTGGCATTGGAAGCAGTGCTGCAAGTGCTGCAGGTGCCGTTTTTGGAATCAATGCGTTGTTAGGTCAACCTTATACACCCCACGAGTTGATCGCATTTGCTATGGAAGGAGAAAGCGCTGCCAGTGGCTCACCCCATGCAGATAACGTTGCTCCTGTGCTTTTGGGAGGCATTACCCTGGTCAGAAGCATTCATCCCTTAGAAGTAATCCAACTTTCAAGTCCAAGTGAATTGAACGCGGTGATTCTTCATCCAAAAATTGAACTAAAAACAATACACGCCAGAGAAATTCTCAAGAAAGAGGTCAGCATGGAAAAAGCCATTCAACAATGGGGAAACTTAGGCGCTTTTATTGCTGCTCTTTATACAGAAGACTTTGAACTCATGTCAAGAAGTTTAAATGACGTTATAGTGGAACCCATGAGATCATTGTTGATTCCAGAGTTTGATTCCTTAAAAAAGAGTGCCATAGAGGCTGGTGCCCTCGGTTTTGGAATTTCCGGTTCTGGCCCCTCTGTTTTTGCTTTAACAAAAGGGGATCAAATTGCAAAAAGTGTTGCAAACGCTTTGAAAAAGACGATATCACCCTCTGGACTCAATTACGACATTCACCGCTCCCCAATTAACCATCAAGGGATAAAAGTACTTTCAAATCAATGAAATATTACAGTCTAAATTACAACTCTAAATCTACACAATTCCACGAGGCCGTAAAGAAAGGTTTGGCACCCGACCGTGGCCTCTATTTTCCTGAATCCATCCCACAGCTGCCTCAAAGTTTTTTCGATGAAATTGAAAAAATGAGTATCCCTGAAATGGCTTATAAAGTCATCAAACCCTATGTAGGGAATCAGATATTGAAGGAAAAGCTAATGGAAATTGTTACAGAAACCCTAGATTTTGAATTTCCAATAATAGAAATCACAGATCAAATTGCCGCAATGGAATTGTTTCAAGGCCCCACCTTGGCCTTCAAAGACGTAGGGGCAAGATTTATGGCCCGATCATTAGGCCACTTTAATGAAAAAAGCAAAGAAAAAGTAACCGTATTGGTTGCAACTTCCGGAGATACCGGCGGGGCCGTAGCCAATGGTTTTTTGGGGGTTGAAGGGGTTGAAGTGGTAATTCTGTACCCCAAAGGTAAAGTGAGTGAAATTCAAGAAAAACAACTCACTACACTTGGACAAAACATCACCGCTTTGGAGGTTGACGGGGTTTTTGACGATTGTCAGGAAATGGTGAAATCAGCCTTTTTAGATGCCGAATTGTCCAGTATCGGGTTGACCTCTGCCAACTCGATCAACATCGCCCGGTGGTTGCCTCAAATGTTTTATTACTTCATCGCCTACAGGAGTCTAAAACATCTGAACAAAAAACTGGTTTTTTCTGTCCCAAGTGGAAATTTTGGAAACATTTGTGCCGGTATTATGGGACAAAAAATGGGATTGCCTATCGACCATTTTATTGCCAGTACCAATGAAAACGACTCCGTTCCAAGATATATGGAGACAGGAATCTATGACCCACAACCCACCATTCAAACCATTTCCAACGCCATGGACGTAGGTAATCCTAGCAATTTCATCCGAATCCAGAAGATATTCAATAACGACATGGTGAAAATGAAGAAAACACTTTCTGCCTTCCGATACACCGATCAGGAAACAAAAGAAGCACTCAAAGAGATCTACGATCTGAAAGGATATGTAGCAGATCCTCATGGGGCCGTGGGCTATTTGGGACTCAAGGAATATTTATCTCAACATGGTGAAGATCATTACGGTTTGTTTTTGGAAACAGCCCATCCCGTGAAATTTATTGACGTGGTCAAAAAAACACTTAAAATAGAGGTTGAGGTACCAGAACGTCTTAATAGCACTCTTTCCAAAGAAAAAGAAAGTATTCCCATCAAGGATTACAGCGAGTTGAGGGCGTATTTACTCAACTAAGGTGTCCATGTCTGGCAACTTAAAATTGGTGAGCGGGCTTTCCTGAGCCATCAATGCCTCTATACCCTTCCAGTCTCTGGGCGCAGCCGCTGATAAATTGACCGGGCCTTGTGAAGTGATCCAAACATCATCTTCAATACGGATACCGATGTTCCACCACTTGGGATCACAGGGACTGTTTTCTGGTATATAGATTCCCGGTTCGATGGTGATGACCATATCCTGCTGCAATACGCCATAATTGCCTGGATCGTGAACGTCCAATCCAATATGATGAGAGAGGCCATGGGGATAATATTTTCTCGCCTCAGCCGCTTCGCTAATGATTCCCAACTGTAACAATCCGTTGGCGACGATCTCATAGGACAATTGGTAAAGCTCACTAAAATTAGTCCCTATTTTCGCCGCTAAGATAGCGGCCTCTTGGGCATCATATACAATTTGGTACAATGCTTTCTGCTCAGGACTGAAAATACCATTGGCGGGAATGGTTCGGGTTACATCGGCTGTATAACCATAAAACTCAGCACCCAAGTCCATCAATACCAATTGGTTATTCAATTCTTCTTTGTCGTTTTCAATATAATGCAAAACACAGCCATTCTCCCCTGCCCCGACAATGGAGGGATAACCCTCCTCTGCAGCACCATATTTTCGATAGACAAATTCATGAATGCCTTGAATTTCTCTCTCACTCATACCAGGGTGCATGGCTTTCATTACCTCAATTTGCCCAACCACAGAAATGGCGACCGCTTTTTTAAGCAGGTCAATTTCATTTTTACTTTTAATTTCTCTCATATCGGCCATAATGGCTGGTAATAGTTCAATATCAAAATTGTATTTTCTCAAAGCAAAGGCGGTTTTTCTCTTGGCTTCTTTGTAATGCGTTTGAACGGGTTGATCGAGAAAATCTTTGATGATCGGATCTTCAATTAAAAGACTGTCTCGAGCGATGATGCTTTGGATTGCAGCAGTGACCTCCTCCAGATTGTCATCCTCAGCTTCCATGATTACTTGATAAGCTGCATGACGATTGGGATTGAAATCATTGGGGAAGTTGATGGCTGCTCTAAAGTTGGCCTTTAAATCAAACAGATCGTTGGGATCATCCACTTTTGATCTTCTACCATTTCTCAAAACATACATCTTTTGATTTCGAATGTCGTTATTAAATTCAAAATGCAACACTTTCTCAAAACGTTCAAAATTTTGAGCATCCTCCTTGAATACAGATCGTTCGGCAACACGATCAAATCCAAGTTGCTTAACTTTGGGCAGGTCGAAACGCCTTCCGTTCCACATTTCCATATAATCGTCACGCTCGGGAACGTAAATTTTTTCATGATAAATACCTTCTTCGTCCCGTTGTGGGTTTTTATATATGATCAAAACCGAATGGGGCTGATGCCAACCCGTCAAATAGAAAAAATTAGGATCTTGATGGTAAATGTAGTCCACATCGTTGGCTCGGTTACGAATGGGGGCACTGAAAAGAACCGCAACACTATTTTCGGGCAATTTCTCCCGAAAGTCCGCTCGCTTTTCTTTGTAGTGCGCCGGGGATAATTTTGATTTTTGAGCGGAAAGCCCAAAAGGAAAAATAGATAACAAAGCGAGAAAGTAAAAATTAATCAACGGCCTCATGGTGTAAGTTTTTAGGTGAGTGTTTCAACAATCTTGTGGTCTAAAAGTAATATTTTTGTAAAAAATAACAGATGAAGATAACCCCATTTAACGATTTTCATTTAGAATTGGGTGCTAAAATGGCCCCCTTTGGTGGTTATCAAATGCCCATCCAATACTCTGGGATCAAACAAGAGCATTTGGCCGTTCGATCAGGCGTAGGCGTTTTCGATGTTTCACATATGGGTGAATTCACTGTGGAGGGGGCTCAAGCATTCGATTTATTACAATTCATTTGCAGTAATGACATCTCCAAGCTCCAGCCCGGTAAGGCACAGTACAATTATTTCCCCAACGAACAGGGAGGGATCGTAGATGATCTGATTGTTTATCAAGTGGATGTTCAAAAATACCTTTTGGTGGTGAATGCGGCTAATATTGAAAAAGATTGGAAACACATTCAAAAATACAATCAAAAATATAAAGCCGAACTTAAGGATATCTCTGAAAAAATAGCCTTGTTGGCCATTCAAGGCCCTGATGCCATAGCGACTGTACAATCCCTTTGTGAGGCAAATCTCACCACAATGGAGCACTACAGCCATTTAACCACCACACTAGCAGGGATTGATGATGTTTTGATCGCAACTACTGGTTATACTGGTGCTGGCGGAGTTGAAATTTATTTTGATCCTTCAAATGCAAGGCATCTTTGGAGGGCCATCATGGAAGCTGGTCAGGATTACGGAATAATCCCCGTGGGCCTCGCTGCCCGAGATACCTTACGACTGGAAATGGGCTATTGCTTGTATGGAAATGAAATTGACGACAACACCTCTCCTATCAGTGCAGGTCTGGGTTGGGTAACCCGACCCCAAACCGGATTTTTGAATGCAGAAACCCATCAAAAAACCATTGCGGAAGGCACCGAAGAAAAGCTCATCGGTTTTATCATCGAGGAGCGGGGTATAGCCCGATCGGGCTATGGCCTTTTTGACGTCGATCAAAATCCAATAGGCAGAGTAACCTCCGGCACCCAGTCCCCCTCCCTTCAAAAAGGAATTGGGATGGGTTATGTCAAAACCGCCCATGCCCAAACTGGCCATACCTTATTCGTAGAAATAAGAGAAAAGTTTGTTCCCGCAACGGTCACAAAACCTCCTTTTATTAAATAATTCGCCCGTGAAAAGAATTTTAATTCTTGGCGCCAGTGGATTTATAGGCAATGCCCTATACAAGGAATTGAACTCTTATTACGACACCTTTGGAACTTATTTTACCAAAAAAGGCTATGGAAACAACCACCATTTTTTCCATTTCAATATGGAAGAAGGGGAGCTTGAAACCATTATAAAGGAGGTCAAACCCAAATTGATCATCTCTGCCCTAAGGGGGTCTTTTGAGGCATCGATTGAAACCCACGAATTTTTGATTGATTTGATCGATCGGTCCGACTGCAGATTGATGTTTCTTTCCTCTGCCAATGTTTTCGACACCTTCGAACATTTTCCCTCCTATGAATATGATAAAACCCTATCCGAAAGTATTTATGGCCGTTACAAGATTAAAATCGAAAATGATCTCTTGCGATTGCCTTCAGCCAAGTTTGTGCTGGCGCGTTTACCGATGGTTTTTGGGAATCACTCTCCGAGAATTCAAGCCTTGGATCAAGCCATACAAAATAATGAAGCCATTGAGGTATTTCCCAACACCATCATCAACGTCAATAATGACGTCAAGTTGAGCCAACAGATCCACTACATCATCAATCAACAACTCACGGGAATTTTCCATCTGGGCAGTACGGATTTAATCCATCATTTTGATTTTATCAAATTGTTGGTTCAAAAGCGATATCAGAGGCCTGCTGTCTATAAGCAAGTCTATACCACCAACCAAATGAGCTATTTGGCTGTATTGGCCAAAAGAAACAAACTTCCCAACAATCTCCTTTTTTCCTATACAGAAATCTTAGATGATCTGTCTTTGGTGAGAAAGGATTTTCAATAGTTTTTATATTTGTAGACATAAGTAGTCAAAAAATGGGAAGAGCCTTTGAATTCAGAAAAGCCCGAAAAATGAAACGTTGGTCTGCCATGGCCAAAACCTTCACACGCATCGGAAAAGATATTGTCATGGCCGTAAAGGAAGGGGGCCCCGATCCCGACAATAACTCAAGACTGAGGGCAGTGATTCAAAATGCCAAGGCTGCCAATATGCCCAAAGAAAATGTAGAACGGGCCATAAAAAAAGCCTCTGACAAATCAACCCAAAACTACAAAGAAGTTTTATTTGAAGGCTATGCCCCCCATGGAATTGCAATTTTGGTAGAAACCGCCACCGACAACAACAACCGCACCGTGGCCAATGTAAGAAGTTATTTCAACAAAGGAAACGGCAACCTCGGCACCTCAGGCTCTGTTGAATTTATGTTTGATCATACCTGCAACTTTAGAATTCCCTCGGAAGGTATTGATTTAGAAGAAATAGAACTGGAATTCATTGACCACGGTGTAGAGGAAGTTTTTGAGGATGAAGACGGCATCCTTCTCTATGCTCCATTTGAGCATTTTGGCGCCATACAAAAAGAATTGGAAAATCGGTCCATCGAAATCTTATCCTCCGGTTTTGAACGCATCCCACAGCTCACCAAAAAACTAACGGAGGAACAACAGGAAGAAGTGCTGAAATTGATTGAAAAAATAGAAGAAGACGACGATGTTCAAAACGTCTATCACGCCATGGATATACAAGAATAAATGGCTCTATAAACATTAATAAATATAGTTAATAAGCCCCTTAAAGCCCCTTAACCCATGAGACCTCATTTAAACCTATTAACATCTTTGATGTTTTGGTTTGTATCCTTTTTTTCCCAGCCCAATGAAGTTCCTAAAGAAGCACAACTGTTTTTTGGCAAAGACCCCTTTATAGTCCATTCCTCAGACAGAATAACCCTCAACGAGCAAATCAAAGAAAGGGACAGCTTGAAACTGATGGAAATCTTATCTCTCTATTTTCCATTAGAAATCGGTTGGGAAGGCAAGGAACAGATCGAAATTCGTCAGAAAATAATGGAGAATGGAAACATTGGGATCTTTTATTCACATCATAATATTCCTGATGATGCCCTAAAAGCCCATCAAGTGATGATGGAATTAAAATCAAACGGATATTTATGCTGGGAGGTGATATCGATACGATCCAATTGGCAGTGTCGGCGATCCAATGAGCAGATCTCGAAATGGGGCATTACTCCCTGTCCATAAGACTTGTTTTGATGGTCTTGGCTTTCATAGGGAATTAAAAAAGACAAGAGATTGACTCTCCTCTTTAAAAGACGTCCCAAATTGTTGACCCATAAAAACCGCTGTTGTCCTGCCTACTGTTTTTTCTCATTCCAAATTGCTTTATTATACAATCAATTCAGTGAGACAAAAACATTTCAAGACAGCAGGAGTCGTCCATGCTTTTCGTAAAGGCAAAGTCATCAATTTGAATGCAAAATCAATTTTTTGAGGCCAAATCAAAACAGGCCTCCATTTCTTTAAAATCCTTTTCAATGTCCCCGGTAGGATAAAACAATTTTAAAAAGGATACTTTTTTGGCGAGATAATTAAAATGCACCAACAATATGGGGACATCTGCCTCGAGGGCGATATAATAAAATCCAGTCCTCCAACGGTCCACCTTTTTGCGGGTGCCCTCTGGAGCAATGGCCATCCTAAAAAGCGATTTCTGTTTAAAAATTTGTGCTATGGCGGTCACTTGGTTTTCGTTGGCGTTTCGGATGACGGGGGTACCCCCCAAGGCCCGAAAAAACCAACCCGTCAGTGGATTGAATAATTCTTGCTTACCCACATAACTGATCTTTTCTTTCAGCACGGCTCGGGTCAATACCCCAATGATAAAGTCAAAGTTCTTATTGTGGGGAAATACCGCAACAATAAACTTGTTCAAAGAAGGGAATTCACCCTCAATCTTCCAACCCATCAAACGGAGGAATAGGAATTTGGCCCATCCGGAAATCATTTGGAATTCAATTGGTTCAAATGGGCTTTGGCACGTTCCAAGTCCTCGGGGGTGTCAATCTCAAAGTTGAGGTTATGGGTCAAAACCATTTTAATTTTCTTTCCGTGTTCGAGATAGCGGATGCATTCAATTTTTTCGGCCGACTCCAAAGGGGTCATCTCCTGCTGACTGAATTCTATCAAAGCCTCTTTTCGAAAAGCATAGACCCCAACATGTTTGAAATAGGGTGGAACTTGATCGTTATCACGATCAAAAGGAATGGGCGAACGAGAAAAATAAAGTGCAAAATGATTGAGGTCAACAATTACTTTGACCACACTGGGGTTTTCAACTTCTGCGGTTGCTTTTAGTGGGGTCATCAAGGAAGCCAAAGCGATTTCCTTCTGGGGGTCGGCTCCAAAGACATCGATCAGCTTCTTCAGGCTTTCACCATCCACAAAGGGTTCATCACCCTGTACATTGACCACAATATCGGCATCCATTGCTGCGACGGCTTCGGCGATACGATCACTGCCGCATTGATGGTCTCTTCGTGTCATGACCACACGGCCGGCATTGTCAGAAATTTCCTTAGCGATGATTTCACTGTCTGTGGCCACTACTACCTCATCGAAAAGCCCTGTAGCGACAACGTTTTGATAGGTTCTTAAAATAACTGTTTTATCGCCCAAAAGCTGCATCAACTTTCCGGGAAAGCGCGTGGAGTCATAGCGCGCAGGGATGATCGAAACTGTTTTCATGCCTACAAAAGAAAGGACAAATTTTATCTTTAAGGGTAATTTTATTGGGTTTTTATTATAAAAAAATCAACCTTAAAAATACTCCTTTCCAAATCCGATCAAATACAACTGTTCTTTGGCTCGGGTAATGGCCGTATAGAGCCACCTAAAATAATCTTTGTCTGGTCCATCGGGCAAATAGGGTTGTTCTACAAAAACGTTTTTCCATTGCCCGCCCTGGGACTTATGACAAGTGATGGCATAGGAATATTTGACTTGTAACGCGTTAAAATAGGGGTCGTTTTTGACCTTTAGAAAACGTTTGTATTTGGATTTTTCGTGGGCGTGATCTTGCGACACCTTCTGATAGAGCAGTTGGGCTTGTTCATAACCCAAATTGGCAGTTTCGCTGTGAAGAGTATCCAGTAAAAGGACCGTATCAAAAGAAGGCTCTTCGGGATAATCCACCATTTGGACATGAACCTCGGCAAATTTCATATCGTAGCGGTCAACATATTTATTGATGCGCTGGATACAAATCACATCGCCATTGGCGATAAATCCAGGTTGGGAGTCGGTACCCAACCAGAAATAATTGTTTTTGACCACCATCAACTGATCGCCAACGGATAAATCGGACTCCAAAAAAAGGATCCGCTCACGAATGCTTTTATTGTAGAGATTGGCTCTTTTGTTGGATCGAACGATCAAAACGGTTTCGTCCGTCCCATCGGTTTGGAGGGCATTTTCCAGTAGTTCTAAAAACGCATTACCCTCCACGATTCGACAGATGTCTTTAAAGCCCTCCAAATGAAATTGAAAGCCCTCAAACTGGTCTTTGACCAAGCGCTTTCGGATTTGGGTTGCGTTGAATAAAATACCGGATTCAGACTTTTGGCGGACAACATCCTCCAAAGTCAGACTGTAAACGGCAGCGTTGAATTGGGCGGCCAATTCCTCCTCGTCCAGCGCGGGACTCAGTCCAAGATGCACAGGAGGCAACTGAGCCGTATCTCCTACAAAAATCAGTTTGCAATTTTCTCCTTCGTAAACATATTGTACCAGGTCATGCAGCAATGAACCGTTTTCAAAAAGTTTGGATTGTTGACGGTCATCGCCAATCATTGAAGATTCATCGACGATGAAAACCGTGTTGGTGTGTTTGTTTTCTTTCAGTGTAAATTGTATCCCCGCTCCTCCACTATCCGCCTTGGGAAAGTATATTTTTTTATGAATGGTCAAAGCATTTTTTTTGGCATATGCGGACAAAACTTTGGCGGCCCTGCCCGTAGGCGCCATCAAAACGGATTTTTTCCTAATCTGGGCCAATTGTTGTACCAAATGTCC
>JAQCBK010000088.1 GCA_027621505.1 Bacteroidota bacterium
TTGATACTTCAGTTCTATCAATTCATAAAATAATAAGCTTGTTTTTTTTTCAATTTTTACTTTGTACTCAAGCTCAATCCCCTATTGCGGAAAATGTAAATTGGAAAGCCGATTGGATTACAGCCAAAGGGCAAAAAAATGAGCCCAACAATTGGACGGCATTCGGCAAAACCTTTGAGGTTGAAAAGATCCCTGCCAAAGCCATGGCCAAGATCGCTTGTGATTCAAAATACTGGATGTGGATCAATGGAAGTTTGGCCGTATTTGAGGGGCAACTCAAAAGAGGTCCCAATCCCAAGGACACCTACTATGATGAAGTAGATATCAGTCCTTATCTCAAAGCAGGGGTTAACAATATATCTCTTTTGGTTTGGTATTTTGGGAAGGAAGGTTTTTCTCACAAGAGCAGTGGTAAAGCTGGATTGATTTTTGACTGCCAAACGCCGGATTTTAAACTGATTTCAGACAGCAGTTGGAGGGCAGTCATCCGTCCCGAGTTTCAAACTGCGGACCCTCCACTTCCCAATTGGAGATTACCCGAGTCAAGTATAAGGTATGATTCCCGATTGGGGAATTTTGATTTTATCAAAAATCCTCAAAAAATCCAACATTGGGATGATGCGATATCCTTAGGATCCAACCCGGTCTCCCCTTGGAACAAGTTGGTCAAGCGTCCCATTCCCCAGTGGAAAAACCACGGCCTAAAGCGATATGAAAACCGGATTGCGTTTCCTTTTATAAGCTCGGGTGATAGCATTGTTTGCCAACTTCCCTACAATGCTCATATCACCCCCTATTTTAAGGTTGAAGCTCAGGAGGGTCAAGTCATCACGATAAAAACAGATCATTATAAAGGGGGAGGAGAGATCAATGTAAGAGGTGAGTATGTCACCAGTGATGGGGAACAAGCCTATGAAAATTTGGGTTGGATGAATGGTGAGGTAGTTTATTACAGTATTCCCAAGGGAGTTAAGGTGATCGATCTCATGTACAGGGAGACCGGTTATGATACCGAATTTTCTGGATATTTTAAATCAGACGACCCATTTTTCAACACGCTTTGGCAAAAAGCCAAAAGAACACTTTATGTGACCATGCGAGATACGTATATGGATTGCCCGGACAGGGAGCGATCCCAATGGTGGGGAGATGTGGTCAATGAAAGTGGTGAGGCCTTTTATGCGCTTGATCCCAAAGGCCAATTGTTGACCAAAAAGGGAATTTTAGAATTGATGGCTTGGCAAAAAGAAGACAATACCATCTATTCCCCAGTACCCAGTGGCAATTGGGAAAAGGAACTGCCCGGTCAGATGTTGGCCAGTGTTGGGTATTTTGGTTTTTGGAATTACTATTGGAATACAGGAGATATAGAAACCCTAAAAAAAGTTTATCCCAGAGTAAAAAAATATCTTGATGTATGGAAGTTGGACAACAATGGAATATTGATTGACAGAATCACAAAAAACACCAAAACAGCTTGGTATTGGGGAGATTGGGGGGAAAATGTCGATAAACAATTACTGATCAATGCATGGTACTATCTTGCCCTGAAAGGCTATCATCTGATGTCTTTGGCTTTGGATCATCAAAATGAGGCCAATTGGTCTCAACAAGCCATGGTTGAATTTAAACAAGCCTTTAATCGCGTTTTTTGGGACGGCCAACAATACAAGTCCCCCATGAATAAGGATGAGGCAGACGATCGCGCCCAGGCCTTGGCAGTAGTGTCAGGTTTAGCAGACCCTGATAAATATGATGGCCTATACAATATTTTTCTTACGCAAGAATTTTCCAGCCCATACATGGAAAAGTATGTTTGCGAGGCCTTATTTCAAATGGGGCAAGAGGACTACGCCCTTCAACGATTGAAAAAACGTTTTAAGTTTATGGTCGAGAGCAAAGAACATACCACTCTCTTTGAGGGCTGGGGTGCCGGAAGAGACGGTTTTGGGGGTGGCTCTACCAATCATGCTTGGAGTGGAGGAGGATTGACCATATTGTCTCAATATGTATGTGGTCTTTATCCTTTGGAACCTGGATGGAAAAAATTTACAGTCAAACCCAACCTTGTCGGTCTGTCCTATGCAGAAACAGGAAATATTACCATGGCGGGAAAAGTTGCAGTTGCCTTAAAAAAGATCCATTCTGGAATGGAGATCAAGCTAACCGTTCCCGATCAAAGTGAAGCACATTTATTGGTTCCTGTAACGTATAAAACAGTTTATGTCAACGGTGAAGTCATAAGCTCCAAAAAGAATGATGATCGATTTAATTTGATTCAACTCAAAGGAGGTACCTATGACATTCTATACCACTTAAATTAGTAAGTTCACATTACTGAAAACCCTCTGCTTAGAAGGTTTTTTAGGGTATTTTTTGACACATACCATCAAAGGGTGATGTTGGATGGATCAATGGAACCGCCATGCCTGAATAGGATAAAAAAGCGTTTTCATCCTGGTGTCACTGGACAAAAGAAGATAAGCTATTGAATTCAGAACTCATTGGTTCGTTAGATAGCCTTTCACTTAAATCAGAATGATAACCTAATGTATCGCTTTCGGATGATATTGGGCAGGAAACTACAGGACATTGGTATTAATTTATTTAGTTAATTTAACAAAAATTATCTTATGAATTTTCGACATCTATTGCCAATATCTATATGTTTTTTTTTATTTCTTTCTTGTGATAATTTTTTGGTTCAAAAGCAAGAAAGGATAAAAAGACCTAACATTATATTTATTCTCTCCGATGACCAAGCTTGGGGCGATTACAGTTTTATGGGGCACCCCCACATTCAAACTCCCTACATTGACCAATTGGCAAAAGAATCTGCCACTTATACCCGGGGGTATGTAAGCAGTCCACTCTGTGGCCCTTCATTGGCAACCATCATCACAGGTAAATATGCTTTTCAACACGGGCAAACGGGAAATGATGCTGGAGATTCTAAACGAGAACAAAGGTTGTGGGGAAAAGAACCCAAAAAAAGTGCCAAAAGGAATACGTCAGGCAACTACCTTTTCAGTAAAGAACGAAATGATCAATTTGATGTGATCAAAGCCAAATTTTATAAGCATCAACTTTTAACGGATTATCTTTCCGCCCATGGTTACCGATCATTCCAATCGGGTAAATGGTGGCTTGGATCATGGAAGGAAGGCAAATTTGATGCAGGCATGACCCACGGAGATTTCAAAAGAGGAGGAAGGCATGGCGATGAAGGGCTGACCATTGGTCGTGAGGGATTGGATCCCATCTTTAACTTTATTGATCAAACTCAAAAAGACAATGCTCCATTTTTTGTTTGGTATGCCCCTTTTTTACCCCACACGCCCCACAATCCTCCCAAGGAACTCTTGGATAAATACATCAAAATAGCCCCCAATAAAAGTGTTGCAGAATACTGGGCCATGTGCGAATGGCTGGATCAGACCGTAGGGGATTTGATGAACCACCTAAAAGAAAAATCTTTGGACGAGAACACCTTGGTTGTTTATACCACCGACAACGGCTGGATTCAATCCGAAAAACACAATCGGTATGCCCCCCGGTCCAAAAGGGCCCCGCATGAAGGAGGGGTGAGAACCCCAATCATGTTCAAACTCCCAGGGGTAATCCAACCAGAAATGAATGACTCGACTTTGGTCAGTAATATTGATTTGGTTCCCACAGTATTGAATTTTTTAAATATTAACAATGATGAACTGCCCGGTATCAATGTGCTGGACAAGGAAGCATCAGAAAAAAGGGAGACACTTTTTATTGAATGTTACAACCACGATATTTTAAATGTCGAAAAGCCCTCTGAAACTGTTTTGTACAAGGTTGCATTGAATAAAAAATGGAAACTGATGGTTCCCAATCCTAACATGGTGGTGAGGAGTTACGATACCCCCGAGGAGCAATACCAAGGCTAT
>JAQCBK010000089.1 GCA_027621505.1 Bacteroidota bacterium
ATTTAGGACTAGCCTTATCTTTGGTTGTTTTGTTAATTGTTTTTATTAATGAATTTATTCATTTTTTTACTGGTGGTGTTCGCTTTGATGAAACCTCCATTATTCTTCTTGTTTTAACCCTGATTGATTTATCATTTACGGGAAACTTGTTAATCATGGTTATTTTCTCGGGTTATGAAAATTTCGTCTCCAAAATCGATGTGGGCCATCACGAAGATAAGCCCAAATGGATGGGGACGGTTGATTTTAGTGGCCTCAAACTAAAACTCATCTCTTCTATTGTCGCCATCTCGGGCATTCAACTTCTGAAAATATTTTTTGATTTAAAAGACTATACTAGAGAAGAAATCTATTTATTCATTGCGGTTCACTTAACCTTTGTCATCAGTGGCGTGCTTCTTGCTTTAATGGATTACATTGCATCAAAAGTTAAACATTAATTGTCTTAAACTTTTTTTGTTAAAAAATATAAGTCTTGCCAAATATCTAATTTTTTTTCTTACCTATATATTTATCGCTGGCTGTACTTATCTTGATGCACTCGATGAGAATATACCTCTTCCTGGCTGTAAAGATGGCAATTGTAAGAACGGTTATGGTCGAGAAATTGAAAAAATATCAGGACTAGTTTTTCTAAATACCTCCACTGCCATCTATCAAGAATATGCAGGGAGTTTTCAAAAGAAAAAAAGAGAAGGCTCAGGCACCCTCAGAGAGTTTAGTATTGAATTTGATGCAGCGGCGAGCGGATGGGATTGGTATTCTGGGAGTTGTGTTTATGGCTGTGTTTATTACCAAAGAGAAACAAGCCTTTTTGTTGGAAATTTTTATAATGATCAAAAACAAGGCTACGGGAAAATAAGGATTAATAATACAAAAATATATAACCAGTCCCAAGAGCCCTTTCCTTTTAATGAAAGTCAAGAAACGCCCCATTACACTGTCATCGAGGGTGAATGGAAAGATGATATTTTGATTACAACAATCAGCACCAACCAAGGATTAACAGAGGAAAAATCAAATAAATTACTTTATAATGGAAATAATACTAAAGGTTTATAATTGGATCAAAATATAGAAAAAATTAAAGAAGAGATTTTGGAGGGTGAAATTGTCAGCTATGATGAGTTACCTGAACAACTCCAAAACGACCGAGAAGTAATTTTAGAACTGGCTCTAAATAGTTATGGACAGACGCTTTTAGAAATGCCTGAAGACTGCATATATAGGAAAGACAAAGAAATTGTAATGGCTGGCGTAGAAAGATATTTAATGGGCCTTAATGCCCATGAGGAAATGGACCCAGTGGCCGCGTGGGATCTTGTAGATAAATCCCTTCAACAAGACGAAGATTTAGTAAACCTCATTGGTGAAGAAGCTCCTTAATCCCTTCTCTAATTCCAATCTACTAATAAATAATCAGAATTTAAGGATATTTCAGGATTTTGCTGAAAGTTTGAGTCTTGTTGCACATTTTTTTGTGTATAGCTAAACAACTCATTTAACGTAATTTGTTTATCATTATTGGCGTCTGCTTCTTTTTCTAACCCTTTGAGGAAATGATAAGTAAACAAGCCGTGCTGAAGGTCAGGGTGATCTCTCGACCACTCTAGATCTCCCGAGGAAGATATAATTGAAAAATTATTGGGGATGTTGATTTGAGATTGGGCAATGCTAATAAATCTTGCCTCGACTAATTGTTTTCCCTCTCTGTTAACTCCACTAAAACAGGTATCGAAGATTAAGGCCACCTTGTTGGGATTGGCTTTAGAAATCATATTCATAAATTCTGATTGAAGAAGAGAGGTTTGCTGGATGACCGAAACATCAAAGTCTGATGCCAATAAACGATTATCGCTTTGATAATTCAGCCCATGGCCTGCATAGTAAACAAATAAATCTGATTGTTCGTTGATCATTTTTTGGATTTGATTAGTTGCTATGTACATATCCTTTAACTCTGGATTGACTACACGCACAATATTTTCTTGAGGTATCCCTAGCGTGTTAACTGCATAATCATAAAAAAAGTTAGCATCATTTTCCGCAAAAGGCAGATTAGTTAACGTTTCATAACGATTAACGCCAAAAATTAATGCATATCGATTTTTATTTTTTTTCGACAAAATAACAGTTGGGTTCAGGCCCTCGTTGGCCGCTTTTAAATAATTATTTTTATCATAGGAGCGCGTAATCTTAATTGTTTCGGTTTTAATATTTTCCCATTCATCTACCGCCGTTATTGTTACTTGGGATTCACCAATTGGAACATAGATTTGGGTTTCAAAAGAGTAATCATCAGATAATTGGAATTCTTTTCCATTGATGACAAAAACAACAATGTCACTTTCATCTTCTACAAATCCTCGAAGCATGAAGACATCGGATGTCACTTCATATTCGTTATTATATAAATTGATTGTGGGCGGATAATTTTCTTTTTGAATATTGGGGTTAGTATTAATAGTAATATTTTTTGTTATAGAGTGGTTATTGAAAAAATGTTTTTTTAAATCAACAATTGATATTTTTTTTTCAATTAAGTTAATCATTTTTTGGCTAGGTTGTTCTTCTAAAGATGCCAATAAATTTTCAAACGTAAAATTATCAATAGGGGTATTAATATAATTGTTTTCCCAAAACCCTCCTACCTGGGTACCGTCAGGGTAAAACATAATGCCTGGACCGTCTCTTTGATCTTTGTGGTGTTCTCCTAAATAAACCGATCCATCAGTCCAAGATTCCACCCCAAGTCCATGTCTCTTAACGCCTTTCCAATTGCCAATATAAATCTGTCCGCTGCTCCAAATATACTCTCCATAAATAAAGTCTACGCCACTCGTTTTTTCAAATGTGCCTGTGTATTGATCTCCATTGGCATAATAATAAGTGCCATCAATCAAATAACTATTTTCCCACTGCCCCTCCAGAATATCGCCATTGGAATAAAAGGCCGTTCCTTGGCCGTGAGCTTTTGAATTTTGAAGTTCTCCTTCATAAGACCCCCCATTTGCATAGACGATACGCCCCGAGCCATTTTGACAATCTCCCTGGGCGCACGTGAAATTATTTTTTGTTGTGGAGGAAGAAGAACAAGACGCAACCAAGCACAAATTAAGCAATACAAGCAAAAACCTCATTAATTAGACTACTGGCGTTCAAGCTCCTCCTCTAATTCTTTAAAAGCTTCTGTTTGGCTTAACTTGGCATCTTTCAACGCTTCTTTTTGAAGTTGTTGGTAGAAAAGCTGATTTACCTCCGCGGTAGTAAATTCCAATAACACATAAGCGGTAAAATAGTCGTTATATGCTTGAAATTCTTTTTCTTTGATTTGATAGCCGCCGGCTTGGACTTCTGCGATCACTCTTTTCGTTGCTTCTTCAAAATTAGTTTGCAACTCTTTGCTATCACCCAATTGAGCGACGAACTTATCCGCTCGTTGACTCACCAAAGTGTCAACAACGCTAGCTAATTGTTCTTGGGCTTCCATGACTGCAATATCCATTGATAACTGCACAGACTTGGATTCACCTGAGCCCACAAAATAATAAACATCAACAGAACTTTGCGGCGGTTCAACAAACCAATCAGGAATGCTTTTTACCTTTTTTTCATTATTTTTTGTTTGTTCTATTTTTTGTTTATTGATGGACTTTTGTAAGTCGTTTGTATTTGAACAAGAGACAATTAATCCTGTAAGCAAAATTAATAATAATTTTTTCATAGTTTGAATGTAAGAGTGGATGGAAAATTTATCTAGTCCAACATCCTTTAATCAAATGGACACTATTTTTTATAAACAGTATAAAACTTTTCAAAAAAATTTATTTTCGATTGATTGTCTAAAAGTAATTGTCCTAACTGTTCAAAGCTTAATAAAGCGGGAGTACTAATTTTTTCTTCT
>JAQCBK010000090.1 GCA_027621505.1 Bacteroidota bacterium
AAAACTCTTTTATGAATTCAAAACCAACAAAATATTTCATCCCCTTTTCCTTGTTCCTATTTTTCCTGGTCTGTTGCCAAAATAAAGAGGAAGTTTCCATTGAGGGAGAACTCAAAAAATGGCACCGAATAACACTAAATTTTGAAGGACCAAATACTTCAGAAATGGCAGAAATCAATCCATTTTTGGATTACCGATTGGATGTCACCTTCAAAAACAAGGAAAACCAATACACCATTCCTGGGTATTATGCTGCCGATGGTAAGGCCGCCGAAAGCGGAAGTGCAGAAGGAAACATATGGCAAGTAAGATTTACTCCCGATGCCATTGGAGAGTGGACCTATCATGTATCTTTCAAAAAAGGCAAACAAGTTGCGGTAGTCAATACATTAGATGAGGCAACCTCTGCCGGATTCATGGATGGTGCCAATGGAAAGTTTAGTATTGAACCCTCCGACAAAAAAGGAACGGACAACCGAGCAAAAGGAAGGTTGGAATACGTAGGAGCTTCTTATTTAAAATTTGCCGAAAATGGAAAATATTTTATCAAACTGGGGGTTGATGCTCCCGAAAATTTATTGGCTTATACCGACTTTGATGAATCGACAAACGCTTTAGGCTTTGAGAAAAATTGGGCACCCCACGCCAAGGATTTCGATCAAAGCGGTGAATTTTTCGTTTGGAAGGGGGGCAAAGGTAAAAACCTTATAGGAGCCATCAATTACCTAGCCAAAGAAGGGCTAAACGTTTTTTCTTTTTTGACATTTAATGTTGATGGTGACGACAGAAATATCTTCCCTCAATTACTCAAAGTCTCAAAAGACCAATACGAGGCCTATGCCAGTATCAAAAAAAACAAACAAGCATGGGAAACAATGTTTCACAAAACCCGATACGATGTTTCAAAATTAGATCAGTGGGAAAGAATTTTTGAATATGCAGAATCAAAAGGCATGTTTCTGCATTTTAAAACCCATGAAACAGAAACCGATCATTTGATGGATCAGGGGAGCTTTGGCCCAGAAGGAAAACTCTATTATAGAGAGCTGATCGCCAGATTTGGACATCACCTATCAATGAACTGGAACTTGGGTGAGGAAAACAATCAGCCTGTTGAAAATGTTATCGAAATTGCCGAGTACGTTTCCCAACTCGATGCCTATGATCATCACCTGGTAGTCCACACTTATCCAAATCAAGACAATCGGTATGAGCACTTTATCGGTTCACAATCTCCATTGACCGGAGCCTCTCTCCAACTCAGTCACCCCGAATTTATCGATGTTCACCCAAGGGTATTGAAATGGAGAGAAAAATCCGAACAGACCGGAAAAAAATGGGCACTGGCAGTAGATGAGCCCGGAAAAGCCAATATTGCACTTCTTCCAGACGATGAAGATCCAGAACACAACCATGCCCGAACGAGAGCCCTATGGGGAACCCTGATGGCCGGTGGATTTGGTGTAGAATGGTATTTTGGATATGCCAGCCCCAATTCTGATCTCACCTGTCAAGATTTTAGAAGTCGGGATCTGTTTTGGGATCAAAACAGATATGCCCTACAATTTTTTGAACAAGAAATACCCTTCTGGGAAATGATTCCCTCAGATCATTTGACAGAGGACGATAACTCCTATTGCTTGGCCAAGGAAGGAGAAGTATATGTTGTCTTTGCAGAGCGTGAGCCCGACAAAATTCGTTTGAATCTTGGGGAGTCCGGAGACAACTATCGGGTGAGATGGTTTGATCCTAAAAATGGTGGAGACTTGGTATACGGTTCTTTGGAAAAAGTAAAAGCAAATAAAAGGGTAAGTCTGGGAAGTCCTCCCCACTCTGCCGATAGCGATTGGGTGATATTGGTAGAGCTTATGGACTGACCCAATGAGAAATACCATCAAGCTTAATCAACCCATAACCATACACATAAGCCTTTGAAAAACAGATATTTCTATTTATTTTTATATCCACTACAAAAAAATGAAAATAAAAATCATCCCCTTGTTGGTGTTATTGATCCTATTTTCTTGGACTAACGCTCAAAAAAATGGAAAACAAATCAATAGTGAATCGGATGTTCCTTCCTACCAATTGCCCAAATTGTTGGAATCAGACCGAGGATCTATAAAAAACAAAGCCCAGTGGGAAAAATACCGAAGACCCCAAATTTTAGAACAGTTCGCCAGTCAAGTTTATGGGAAGGTTCCAGGACAGCTTCCCATAGATCGCATTGAGGTTTTGGAGATGGAAACCGAGGCATTGGGAGGGAAAGCCATCCGGAAGCAATTGATGTTACACTTCAAAAAAGGAGATCGATCAATGGGTTTTCCCGTGTTGCACTACATTCCAAAACGAAAACAAAAAGTTCCCGTTTTTATGGGATACAACTTTCTTGGAAATCACAGTATCGCTGAAGACCCCTTTATTTTGATCGATGGTAAAAAAGAAGATGAGATGGAAAAAGAGGACTTATCGAATTTTAAACCAGAATCTCGAGGCAGTAGGGTCTCACGCTGGCCGGTAGAAGAGATCATCAATGCTGGCTATGCCCTACTCACCGTAAACTACAATACCGTAGACCCAGATATAGACGATTTTTCGAACGGCATCCACCCGCTCTTTTACCAAGAAAACCAAACCGCTCCCGAACCAGATCAGTGGGGTGCATTGGCTGCTTGGGCTTGGGCTATGTCTCGGGTGCTTGATTATTTAGAGGCCGAACCTCTGATATCGGCTGATAAAGCCATCCTTTTTGGTCACTCTAGACTGGGTAAAGCTGCTCTTTGGGCCGGTGCCAACGACCCCAGATTCAGCATTGTGATTTCCAACAACTCGGGTTGTGGAGGTGCTGCCATTTCAAGAAGAAGATTTGGGGAAAAAGTAGTGGACATCAATACCAAATTCCCACATTGGTTTGCAAAAAATTTTCATCAATACAATGACAATGAATCCGAATTACCCGTCGATCAACACATGCTTGTTGCATTGATGGCTCCCAGACCGGTTTACATTGCCAGTGCCAGTAAAGATGATTGGGCCGACCCCAAGGGCGAATTTCTTAGTGCCAAGTACGCTACCTCTGTATATCAATTGTATGGTTTCAAAGAATTTAATTTTGATCGTTTTCCCAAGGTCAATTCCCCGATCCATAAAAGGATTGGGTATCACCTAAGGGAAGGAAAACACAACATTACTCATTATGATTGGGACCAATTCATAAAATTTGCCAACCAGCATTTAAAATAAAGTCCTATAGGATTCATTGGAATTAAGAAAATAGATAAGATTCGAATGTGGAGGAGAAAAGATCTAATTTAATTTTCTAGGATTAATAACTACCAATACTTTATGACTTATACTTTAAGCTGAGTGCGATATTGGCCATCTCAAGTCGGGGAGTGTTTTCATATACGACCGTTTTATACACCTTTGGACTGACTCCTGTTTTGGAGGTCATTATAAAAACCCATAACCAGTCCTTCTCTGAAGAAAAGGTTTCTAATCGATTGCAAAACAAATTGTTTGATTGGCTGTTATCCCTCAAATTGCCATGGGTATACGGCTTACTTTTTGCAAGCATTGGAACAGAAATACGGGTTACCATACTTTAAATGTGTAAAGCAATATTATAGAGAGTAAAGCCTTTACCCTTTACACTTATTAGACACATAAATATTTCAATAATAAGATTAAATTATTTTATATTTGCGACCGAGTTTATGGTCTTTGAATTTTGTGGATTTGTAGCATACGTAAATTTATACGTAAATAAGGTTTAGCCAGACAACCTTGTAATTACAAAATCCCTTGTAAAGTACTATAATCATTTAATAAGCCGATGTAGCTCAGCTGGCTAGAGCAGCTGATTTGTAATCAGCAGGTCGTGGGTTCGAGTCCCTC